>NZ_JBIVHR010000002.1:0-140383 GCF_044749305.1 Pseudomonas sp. NPDC089534
GCGCCGCACGGCCGATGCCGCCGTAGACCACCAGCTCTTTCGGGTTCTCGGCCACTTGCGGGTCGAGGTTGTTCATCAGCATGCGCAGCGGCGCCTCGGTCAGCCAGCTCTTGGCGGTCAGCTGGTTGCCGCGGGGGGCGCGGATTTCGACGTCACGAAAACGGGTTGGCTTGCTCACCGTGAATCCTCTTGAATCGGCAGTCGTGCCGTTTTGTTGTTGTGGATTGAAGTAAATACAAACATGTATATACAGGCTCAATCAAGCAAAATTTGACGACCTGTGCGTTACCTGTCGCTTTGGGTGAAAGAATCGGTCGGCAATGGAAAACGAGCGGCCGGACGGCCGCTCAAAGGGGCAGAACGTTACTTCAGGTTGCCGCTGAGGAACTGCTGCAGGCGTTCGCTCTTGGGGTTGCCCAGCACATCCTCGGGCGCGCCCTGCTCCTCTACCCGCCCTTGGTGAAGGAACAGCACTTGGTTCGACACCTTGCGGGCAAAGCTCATCTCGTGGGTGACCATGATCATGGTGCGCCCCTCTTCGGCCAGCCCCTGGATCACCTTGAGCACCTCGCCCACCAGTTCCGGGTCCAGGGCCGAGGTCGGCTCGTCGAACAGCATGATCTCCGGCTCCATGCTCAACGCACGGGCGATGGCGACCCGCTGCTGCTGGCCGCCGGAGAGAAACGCCGGGTACTGATCGGCGACCCGCGCCGGCAGGCCGACCTTGTCCAGGTAGCGCCGGGCCCGCTCCTCGGCGTCCTTCTTGCTCACGCCCAGCACCCGGCGCGGGGCCAGGGTGATGTTCTCCAGCACCGTCATGTGGCTCCACAGGTTGAAGTGCTGGAACACCATGGCCAAACGCGTGCGCAGGCGTTGCAGTTCGTCGGCGTCGGCCACGCGCATGCCGTGCCGGTCGTGGACCATGCGGATCGGCTGGTTGTCCAGGCTCATGGCGCCGTCGTTGGGCGTTTCCAGGAAGTTGATGCAGCGCAGGAACGTGCTCTTGCCCGAGCCGCTGGCGCCGATCAGGCTGATCACGTCGCCGGTCTTGGCGCTCAGCGAAACGCCCTTCAGGACTTCGTGGTTGCCGTAGCTTTTGTGCAGGTTTTCAACGGTCAGTTTGTACATGGCAAACCTCCTGAATTAATGGGCCGGGCCAAGGAAGGACAACCAGCGCCGTTCCGCCAGGCGGAACAGGCTGACCAGCGAGAACGTGACGGCCAGGTAGATCGCGGCCGCGATGCCGAAGGACTGGAAGGTCAGGAACGTCGCCGAGTTGGCGTCCCGCGCGACTTTCAGGATGTCCGGCACGGTGGCGGTGAACGCCACGGTGGTCGAGTGCAGCATCAGGATCACTTCGTTGCTGTAGTACGGCAGCGACCGGCGCAGGGCCGACGGAATGATCAGGTAGACGTAAAGCCTCCAGCCGCGCAGGCCATAGGCCTTGGCGGCCTCGACTTCGCCGTGGTTCATGCTGCGGATTGCCCCGGCGAAGATCTCCGTGGTGTAGGCGCAGGTGTTCAGGGCGAAGGCCAGGATGGTGCAGTTCATGGCGTCGCGGAAAAACGCGTCGAGCATCGGCTGGGCGCGCACCGCCGCGATGCTGTAGATCCCCGTGTAGCAGATCAACAACTGTATATACAGCGGCGTGCCGCGGAACAGGTAGGTGTAGAACTGCACCGGCCAACGCACCAGGGGATTGGACGAGACCCGGGCGATGGACAGCGGCACCGACAGCACGAAGCCGATGAAGATCGAGGCGCTGAGCAGCCAGAGGGTCATGGCCAGGCCGGTGATGTGGTAGCCGTCGTGGAAAAGGAACGGTTTCCAGTATTCCTGCAGTAGCTCGATCATCGCACGGCCTCCCGGGTGCCGGCGGCGTAGAAGATCTCCAGCCGGCGCAAGACGTAGTTAGAGACGGTGGTGACCAGCAGGTAGATCAGGGCCGCCAGCACCAGGAAGAAGAACAGCTGATACGAACTCTTGCCGGCGTCCTGGGCCACCTTGACCAGGTCGGCCAGGCCGATGATCGACACCAGCGCGGTGGCCTTGAGGATGACCATCCAGTTGTTGCCGATGCCCGGCAGGGCGAAACGCATCATCTGCGGGAACACCACCAGGCGAAAGCGCTGCATGCGGGTCAGGCCGTAGGCGGTGGCGGCTTCCATCTGCCCGCGGGGCACGGCGAGGATGGCGCCGCGGAAGGTTTCGGTGAAGTACGCCCCGTAGATGAAGCCCAGGGTGATCACCCCGGCGCTGAACGGATCGATCTCGATGTACTCCCAGCCCATCGCTTCGGTCAGGTTGGTCAGCCAGGTCTGCAGGCTGTAGAAGATCAGCAGCATCAGCACCAGGTCCGGCACCCCGCGGATCAGCGTGGTGTAGGCCTGCGCCGGCATGCGCAGCAGGGCCGTGCGCGACAGCTTGGCGCTGGCGCCGATCAGGCCCAGCAGCACGCTCACCAGCAGGCACAGAAAGGACAGTTTGACCGTCATCCACGCGCCTTCCAGCAGCAACGGGCCGAAGCCTTTCAGGCTGAAGCCCGACAGCCCCAGCAGCTGCAGCAGTTCATCGAACATCGCGCACCTCCAGGGCAGAGGCGCCAGGCACGCAGAGGACTTGAGGGCAGCGTTGCGGGAAAGGCAGTGGAGCAAGGATCAGAAATGTTTTTTTCATTGTTATTTCCTGAAGACCGACAAGGGCGCTTGCGGCGCACGGGTACTGTTCATGGAACGCAGATGAGGCGATGAAAACGCGAACACCCCGACCCGGGTCTCGAACCGATCCGTGTGTCGAGGTGTTCGGCCGACTCTAATGCACCTATATTTACTTGTACAGACAGGCATAAGCATTTGGTCGGTTTGTTCGTCATCCCGTCGGGAACCGTGCAAGGCACCCTCCCCGACGGGCCCGATCGCGCCCTGTCTGCCGTCGGGTCAGCCGTTGTCGATATCGAAGTCGAAATACTTCGCCCGGATTTTCTCGTAGGTGCCGTTGCGGCGGATCTCGGCCAGGGCGGCGTTGATGGCCTGCTTCAGCTCGGCGTCATCCTTGCGCAGGCCGATGGACGCGCCGACGCCCAGGGTCTGGGTGTCGTGCACGGCCTCGCCGGCGAACCCGAAGTCATGGCCTCGATCGGTTTTGAGGAAGCCCATGTCCGCCTGTACCGTGTCTTGCAGCGCGGCATCCAGTCGCCCCGACAGCAGGTCCTGATACACCAGGTCCTGATTCTGGTAGGACAACACGTCGACACCGTTGGGCGCCCAGTGGGCCTTGGCGTAGGCTTCCTGGGTCGAGCCCATCTCCACGCCGATGTGCTTGCCTTTGAGCGACTCGACCGCAGGCTTGATGTCCGACCCTTTGCGGGCCACCAGGCTGGACGGGGTGTGGTAGATCTTGTCCGAGAAGTCGATCTGCTGAAGGCGCTTTTCGGTCACGCTCATCGACGACAGGATGCCGTCGAACTTTTTTGCCTTGAGCCCCGGAATCACACTGTCCCAAGGGCTTTCGACCCACACGCACTTGGCCTTGAGCTCGGCGCAGATGGCGTTGCCGATGTCGATGTCGAAGCCCACCAGCGTGCCGTCGGGCGCCTTCGATTCGAACGGCGCGTAGCTGGGGTCGACGCCGAAGCGGATGACGGTCCAGTCTTTGGCGTGGACGCCGCCGGCAGCCAGGAACAGGACAAGCGAGAGGATGATTTTGTTCATGTCGGTCTCCGAGGACACATTCGTTCAAAGCCGTGCTTTGAGGTAAGGCCAGCCTGGGTATTTGGACTCATTGTCAGAGGCTGGTTGGGGGAAGCATCAGGTCAGGGCTGCGCCAGGAACCGCTCGACCAGGCGCGCCCAAAAGGCGGCCCCGACCGGCAGGTTGCTGTCGTTGAAGTCGTAACCGGGGTTGTGCACCATGCAGCCGTCCGCGCCGACGCCGTTGCCCAGGCGCAGGAAGCAGCCCGGACGGGCCTGGAGCATGTAGGCGAAGTCTTCGCTGCCCATCAGCAGGTCGGTGTGCGGCACGACCCGGTCGGTGCCGAGCAGCTCTTGCGCCACCGCAATCGCGAAGTCGGTTTCGCGGTCGCTGTTGATCACCACCGGATAGCCCATGAGGTAGTCGATCTCGACTTCGGCGCCGTAGCTGGCGGCCTGCTGCTGCACCAGTTCGGTGATGCGCGACTTGAGCAAGGCCCGCACCTGGGCGCTGAACGAGCGCACGCTCAACTCAAGCCGCGCGGTGCCGGGGATGACGTTGTTGGCGGTGCCGGCCTGCAACACGCCGACCGTCACCACCGCCGGTTGGGTCGGCTCGACGTTGCGCGCCACGACGGTCTGCAACGCCATCACGATGCTGGAGGCCACCACCACCGGATCCACCGTCAGATGGGGCCGCGCCGCATGGCCGCCGTTGCCCTTGACGGTGATGTAGACGTTGTCGCCCGCCGCCTGCAGCGGCCCGCGGCGGAACAGCATGGTGCCGGCCGGCGCGCCCGGATGGTTGTGCAGGCCGAACACCGCGTCGCAGGGAAAACGCTCGAACAGGCCGTCCTTGATCATGCTCAGCGCGCCGCTGTCGATGCCGTGTTCCTCGGCCGGCTGGAAGTACAGGTGCACGGTGCCGGAGAAATTGCGCGTCTGCGCCAGGTGACGGGCGGCGCCCAGCAGCATGGTGGTGTGGCCGTCGTGGCCGCAGGCGTGCATCTTGCCGTGATGGCGGCTGGCGTAGGGCAAGCCGGTCTGCTCCAGGATCGGCAAGGCGTCCATGTCGGCGCGGATGCCGATGCTGCGCGGGCCGTCGCCGACCTTCAGCGTACCGACCACGCCGGTTCTCCCGACGCCGGTGGTCACGGCGTAGCCCCACTCCTCCAGCTTCTTGGCCACCAGCCCGGCCGTCTCCCGTTCCTCGTAGGCCAGCTCGGGGTGCTGATGCAGGTGATGGCGTATCGCACGCAGATCGTCGGTCGATTCGGCAAGGTCGGCGACCTCGCAGTAACGTCGGGTAGTGTCCATATCGCTTGGCTTCTCTTTGTGATTCCCCCCGTCTGGCGGGGGTGTGAAGCCACAGTAGAGATTGCCGGGTGCGCTGAGAAGATGTAATTTTTTTGCCGATGATCAGCTTTATTTATCACCTGAAACCCGTGGAAGTCAGTGCCCATGAAGATCAACCAGCTCCAGGTGTTCGTGACCGTCGCCGAAGAAAAGAGCCTGCGCGCCGCCGCCCGCTGCCTGAACCTGACGCAGCCCGCCGTCACCCGCAGCGTGCAGGAACTGGAAAGCGACCTGGGCGTGGTCCTGATGACCCGCAACGTGCAGGGCATCACGCTGACCGACTGCGGCAAGGCGTTGCAGATCCGCGCCCACCAGATCCTCGAGGATGTGCGGCGGGCCCGGGAAGAGCTCGACCAGATCACCCACAACATGCGCGGCAAGGTCACGGTCAGCGCCACGTCCACCATCGCGCTGAGCCTGCTGCCCAAGGCCCTGGAGCAATTCCAGAAGACGGCCCCGGAGGCCGAAATGACGTTCATGGAGGTCAAGTTCCCGCTCGCGGCCCAGCACCTGCGCGACGGCTCGCTGGATTTCGTGGTCTCCCACGAACTGCCCGACATGCTCGGCGACGACCTGATCAGCCTGCCGCTGTTCTCGACCGACTTCGTCGTGATGGCGCGGGCCGGGCATCCGTTGGCGAACGCGCGCCACCTGCGCGAATTGACCGACGCGCAATGGCTGAGCACGGTGCCGTCGGGCGGTTTCCAGCACAGCGTGATGGAAACGATGTTCGGCCACGCCGGCCTGCCGCTGCCCCGGCGGATCGTCCATTGCTCCTCGTTCGCCATCGCGCTGGGCCTGGTCACCGGCACGGATTCCCTGGTGCTGTTCTCGCGGCTGCTGGCCGACAGCATCGCCAGCTTCGGGCTGCAGCGGATTCCCCTGGAGCAGAAACTGCCGGCGCTGGAGATGAGCATCATCCTGCGCAAGGGCACCCTGCTCACACCGGTGGCCCAGCGTTTCATGGAATGCTTGCGGGGCGTCGTCAAACGCCGTTGAGGACAGTCCGGGCCGCCTGAGCCTGGGCTGTGCTGTTGCAGGGCAAACAGGCCTTCAGCAATCGGTTGATTCTGCGTACAGGAACCACATCAAGAATAGCGCCTAACGTATTGATTTCAGTGAGCTAATCGATTGGCACGACAGCTGCAAAGCGTAGATCTCCGACTACACGCGAGCTGTCCATGCCTACCGAAACCGTATCCGCCTTCTATGAAATCCGCCGCCCCGCCGCTCACGTCATCCGTGACGATGCGGAGGCGATCGCCGTGGCCCGTCAGGTCGCAGACCTGCTGCGCGAAGGTGCCGCCGAGCGCGACCGCCGCCGCGAGGTGCCGGCCGATATCGTCGATGCCTTTTCCGACAGCGGCCTGTGGGGCATCACCGTGCCCCGGGAGTACGGCGGCGCCGAGGTGTCGTTCGCCACGTTGGCGCAGGTCATCGCCCTTGTCTCGGCGGCCGACCCGTCGCTCGGACAGATTCCGCAGAACCACTACTGCCTGCTCGAAGACATCCGCCTGCAAGGCACGGCGCAGCAGAAAGAGCACTTCTTCGGCCTGGTGCTGCAAGGGCACCGCTTCGCCAACGCCCTGTCGGAAACCGGCGGCAAGAACGTGCAGGACATCCGCACCCGTCTGGTGGCCGAAGGCGACGGCTATCGGATCGACGGGCGCAAAGGCTACTGCACCGGCTCCTTGTACGCCCACTGGATCGGCGTGCTGGCGCTGGACGAGCAAGACCGCGCGCAACTGGCGTTCGTGCCCCGCGACACCCCCGGCCTGGTGA
Source organism: Pseudomonas sp. NPDC089534 (assembly GCF_044749305.1). Classification (NCBI taxonomy): domain Bacteria; kingdom Pseudomonadati; phylum Pseudomonadota; class Gammaproteobacteria; order Pseudomonadales; family Pseudomonadaceae; genus Pseudomonas; species Pseudomonas sp. NPDC089534. The sequence continues at coordinate 6,827 of NZ_JBIVHR010000002.1, forward strand.
TCGTGGATGACTGGAGCAGCATGGGTCAGCGCACCACCTCCAGCGGCACCGTGATCCTCGACGGCCTGCGGGTGCCGGCGTTCCACCTGTTCCCCTCCTACCGCTCCTACGAGAGCCCGACGCTGGCCGGCCCGTTCGCCCAGCTGACCACGGCGGCCATCGACGCCGGCATCGGCCGTGCGGCCCTGGACGACACCATTGCCTTCGTGCGCGAACACGCCCGTCCGTGGATCGACGCCGGGGTCGAGAAGGCCAGCGAAGATCCGTTGACGATCATCCAGGTCGGCGCCCTGGAGATCCGCCAGGAGGCCGCCGAGGCCCTGCTCGAACGGGCCGGCCGGGCACTGGACGCCGCCAGGCCGGCACCGGACGAAGACTCCGTCGCGGCGGCCTCGGTCGCCGTCGCGAAAGCCAAGGTGCTGACCACCGAGGCGGCCATCGAGGCCAGCAACCGCCTGTTCGAGCTGGGCGGCACCCGCTCGTCCCTCACCCGGCACAACTTCGACCGCCATTGGCGCAACGCGCGGGTGCACACCCTGCACGACCCGGTGCGCTGGAAGTATCACCTGGTCGGCAACTGGGCCCTGAACGGCATCAAGCCGGCCCGCCACGACTGGAACTGAGGCCGCGCCATGACTAAGCAAATCCGCCTCAACGCCTTCGCCATGAACACGGTCGGCCACCTCTCACCCGGACTCTGGCGCCATCCCCGCGACCAGGCGACGCGCTACACCGACATCCATTACTGGATCGAGCTGGCCAAGACCCTCGAACGCGGCTGCATCGACGGGCTGTTCATCGCCGATGTGCTGGGCGTCTACGACGTCTACGGCGACAGCCCCGATTCGGCCCTGGCCAACGCTGCCCAGGTGCCGGTCAACGATCCGCTGCAACTGGTGCCGGCGATGGCGGCCGCCACGCGCCACCTGGGCTTCGGCGTCACCGCCTCGGTCTCCTTCGAACACCCCTACCCGTTCGCCCGGCGGATGAGCACGCTCGACCACCTGACCCAAGGGCGGGCCGGCTGGAACATCGTCACCTCGTACCTGGCCAGCGGTGCGCGCAACATCGGCCAGGACCGTCAGCTTGACCATGACCAGCGCTATGCCTTGGCCGAGGAATATCTGCAGGTCTGCTACAAGCTGTGGGAGACCAGCTGGGAGGACGATGCGGTGCAGGCCGACCGCAAGGACGGCGTGTACGCCGACCCGCGCAAGGTGCACGGCATCCACCACGAGGGCACGTACTTCAAGGTGCCTGGCTTCCACCTCAGCGAGCCGTCCCCGCAGCGCACCCCGCTCATTTACCAGGCCGGCGCCTCCAGCCGCGGGCGGGCGTTCGCTGCCGCCCATGCCGAATGCGTGTTCGTGGCCGCGCCGAGCAAGACCGTGCTGCGCAAGCAGGTCGCCGACTTGCGGGCAGCCGCCGTGACGGCAGGCCGGGCGCCCGATGACATCCAGATCCTCGAACAGCTGACCGTGATCGTCGCGCCGACCGACGAGCAAGCGCTGGCCCTGCTGCGCGAATACCGCGAGTACGCCAGCGCCGGCGGCGCCCTGACGCTGATGTCCGGTTGGACCGGCATCGACTTCTCCCGCTACGCGCCCGACCAAGTGCTGCGCGAAGTGCCCAGCGAGGCGATCCGCTCCGCCGTGGAAGCCTTCACCCGGGCCGACCCGAGCCGCACCTGGACGACCGCCGAGATCGCCGACTATTGCGCCATCGGCGGCGACGGCCCGGTGCTGGTCGGATCGGCCAAGACCGTCGCCGACCAGTTGCAGGAATGGGTGCAGGAGACCGGCGTGGACGGCTTCAACCTCGCCAGCGCAGTGGCGCCGGAAACCTTCGTGGCCGTGGTGGATCTGCTGGTTCCCGAGCTTCAGGCCAGAGGCCTGTTCAAACGGGCCTACGCCCCCGGGACGCTGCGCGACAAGCTGTTCGGCCGCGGCGACCGCCTGGCCGCGCCGCATCCTGTGGCCGCCCTGCGTCGGGATGCACGCCGATGAACGAGCTGCTCGCCAACGTCAACTGGCCGGAGATCGGCCAGGCCTGCATCGAAACAATGAGCATGGTCAGCGCGGCACTGGGCTTCACCGTGGTGCTGGGGCTGCCGCTGGGGGTGCTGCTGTACCTGACCGGGCAACGCCAACTGCTGGCCAATTTGCCGCTGTACCGCACCCTGTCGGTGGTGGTGAACGTGCTGCGTTCGCTGCCGTTCATCATTCTGCTGATCGTGCTCATCCCCATGACCACGCTGATCACCGGCACCTCCCTGGGCGTCAGGGGCACGATTCCGCCCCTTGTGGTCGGTTGCACGCCTTTCTTTGCCCGCCTGGTGGAGACCGCGTTGCGGGAAGTCGACCGGGGGCTGGTCGAGGCGACCCAGGCCATGGGCGCGACACTGCGCCAGATCATCTGGCACACGCTGCTGCCCGAGTCCCGCACGGGGCTGATCGCGGCGGTCACGGTCACGGCGATCGTGCTGGTCGACTACACCGCCATGGCCGGCGTCATCGGCGGCGGCGGACTGGGCGACCTGGCCATCCGTTTCGGCTACCAGCGTTTCCAGACCGACGTCATGGTCGTGACGGTGCTGCTCCTGGTCCTGCTGGTGCAGGCCCTGCAAATGAGCGGCGATCGCCTGGTCCGGCATTTCACCCGACGTTGAACACCCCTCTCACACTCCATGAAAAGGCCTTGCCCATGAAAAAAACCCTGACCGCCCTCGCCGCTGCCGTCTCCTTCCTGTCCCTGGGAGCCCACGCGGCGGAACACCTGGTCGTCGGCGCCACGCCGGTGCCCCATGCCGAGATCCTCGAATTCGTCAAACCGGCCCTGGCCAAGGAAGGCGTGGACCTGGACATCAAGGTGTTCAACGACTTCATCCAGCCCAACCTGCAACTGGCCCAGAAGAACCTGGACGCCAACTACTACCAGTACCGGCCGTTCCTCAACGACTTCAACAAGACCCGCCACACCGACCTGGTGCCGGTGGTGGGCGTGCACATCGAGCCGTTCGGAGCCTACTCCGCCAAGTACAAGAGCCTCGCCGAGCTGCCTGACGGCGCCAGCGTGGCCATTCCCAACGACCCGGTGAACACCGGACGGGCCCTGGTGCTGCTGGCCGAAGCCGGGCTGATCAAGCTCAAGGACGCCACAGACCCGCAATCCAGCCAGCGCGACATCACCGACAACCCCCACCACCTCAAGATCCGTGAGCTGGAGGGCGCGATGCTGGCCCGCTCCGTGAAACAGGTCGATCTGGCATTCGTGTTCGCCAATTACGCGCTGGAGGCCGGGATCGACACCAACAGCGCACTGATTGTCGAGAAAGGCAAAGACCTCTATGTGGAATACCTCGTCGCCCGTCCGGACAACCTGCAGGATCCGGGCATCCAGAAGCTGGCCAAGGCGCTGAACTCGCCCCAGGTCCGGGACTTCATCCTGACCCGCTACAAGGGCCAGATCGCGCCCGGCTTCTGATGCCGGGCACGGTGCAGAGGCCAGGGAGCGGCCTCTGATCCGGGCGTTCAGCCCAACCGCATCGACACCTCGATGTCATCGGCGAACGGCACCGAGACGTAGCCGTTCTGCGGCGAGCGCACGTGGGCCACGAACTCGGGGCAGTAATCGGTGTTGTCCGCCACCACCAGCGCGCCCGGCCGCAGGTGCTTCTCCACCAGGCCCAGCACATCGCCGTACAGCGCCTTGGCGCCGTCGAGCAGCAGCAGGTCGACCGATCCGGGCAGGTTGCTCGCCAGCGTGACCAGCGCATCGCCTTCGCGGATCTCCACCAGGTCGCTGACCCCGCCTTCTTCAAAGTGATGCCGCGCCAAAGCGATCTTCGACGGCTCGAACTCGCTGCCGATCAGCACACCGCCGCCGTTGTCGCGCAGGGCCGCCGCCAGGTGCAGGGTGGACAGCCCGAACGAGGTGCCGAACTCGACGATGGCTTTTGCCTTCGTGCTGCGGGCGAGCATGTACAGCAGCTTGCCGGTGTCGCGGGACACCGGCAGCCACAGGTCCTTGAGCATGGCGTAGAGCTGGCGGTACTCGGTCTTGCTGTGCATCAGCCGCTCGCGCTCATCGCGCGACACCGTCTCCAGCACCGGGCTGGTGGCGGCGCTGGCCTGGGTGTAGAGGCGTTCGATCAGGGGCGCCAGTGGCGCAGAGGTCAGGGTCGTCATGATTGCTTTCCGTCGGTTGCTTTGTGTGGGTTCGGCGCTAGAGTGTCGAACCAAACGCGAGTGATTCGTCGCATTCAAATGATGCGAGCGATTCGCGCCCGCCGCTATTCGCGTTCTCCGCCAACCGCAGGACCGCCCATGACAAACCGCCAGACCGCCCGTATTTCCTCGCGCAAGCAGCCGCAGCAGGCGCGCTCCACTGAGCTTGTGAGCGCCATTCTGGAGGCGGCTGTTCAGGTTTTGGCCCAGGAAGGCGCCGCCCGTTTCACCACCGCGCGGGTGGCGGAAAAGGCCGGCGTGAGCATCGGCTCGCTGTACCAGTACTTCCCCAACAAGGCGGCGATCCTGTTCCGCCTGCAGAGCGACGAGTGGCTGGCGACCACCCAGATGCTGCGCCGCATCCTGGAAAGCCAGGCGCAGCCGCCGCTGGAGCGCCTGCGCGCCCTGGTGCATGCGTTCATCCGTTCGGAATGCGAGGAAGCGCAGATGCGCGGCGCCCTGAACGACGCCGCCCCGCTCTACCGCGACGCGCCCGAGGCCCAGGAAGTGCGGGCGGCCGGCAAGCGGATCTTCGACGCCTTCATGCTGGAGCTGCTGCCCGGCGCCGCAGAGGACGTCCGCGCCCAGGCCTGCGACCTGATGCTCAGGACGCTGAGTGCGGTGGGCAAGGACTTTTCCGGCACCCCGCGCAGCGATGAGGACATCACCGTGTGCGCCGACGGGATGGCGGACATGTTTAGCGCTTATGTGGGGATGCTCAGGGCGCCGGCTCAGCCAACGACCCAGGCTTGAGGCGTCGGCGGATTCGTCCGTTCATGGGCCACCCACATCGCGGCGAACAGCATGAACGGCAGGTGCCCGGCCGGCAGGCTCAGCGGCAACAGCATCAACGCCCAGCAGGTGCAGACGCACCAAAAGCCATGGTTTGCGCCGAAGCGCAGCGGGTCGGCCAGCGCCGGCCAACCGAACACCGAGAGGCGCGGACGTAGGTGACAACGCGCCAGACAACGCCTACGTGCCCCGCTCACCTGCCACAGCAGCCCGCCGCTGAGCACGATCGATGCCGCCGCCAAGGCCGAGCCCGCACGGGAAACCAGCAGCAGCGCGGCCACAAACAACAGGGCGCAGGCCACCATCCAAACCAGGAAGTACGCCAGCAGAAACAGCGCGACGGCACGCCAGCGGTGACGCGTCAGCGAGCGGAACCAGAGGTGCAGCAAGGGGCCGGCCAATGCCGGCACCATCATGGCGACCAGCATCGTCAGCATCCCACCGGTCAGGGCGGCGGCATCCACCGTTGCCCCGGCCAGCCGCAGATAGGCGATCCCTTCGGCGAGCATCGGCCTTGAGCCGTCCACGCACAGTTGCATCAGTTCGGCATGAACCCTGTCGTTGACGGCCATCAGGGCGAAGGCCGACAGGCTGATCCCCCACAACAGGCTGGCGAGGGGATCAACCCCCGCCTCCCTCAGCCGTTGCGCCAGGGCCATGGTCAGGTCGACTGGCGGTAGATGCTGACCCGCTGGATCGAGACCCCTTCGGTGCAATGCACCGGCACGAACAGCACCGGCAGCTTGCTCAGGTCGCTCTGGCCAGACAGGTGCAACCGGTCGATGGTGGCGGTGATTTCGATCACCTTGTTCAGGCCCGCGCCGCCATGGGGCTTGGCGAGGCTGCTGGCTTCGCCGACGCCGAACAGCGACACCACGCCGGCCAGGTTCTCCGGATGCTCGGCCGGATCCTCGCCTTCGGCCAGGCCGACATAGACGTCGAAGATTGCCGCATCGTTGGCACCGGTGATGTTCTCCAGGTTGAGGAACACCCGGTCGGGTTCCGCAGGAGCCTGCAACGCGAAGTTGGCCATGCTGAAGCTTTGGGTGAGTTTGGCGGCGGTGGGCTTGTCTGTCTTGACGAGCGTCGCGGACGGGGCGCTCCCCAAGGTCAGTGCCTTGCTGTTGGCGCCGAGCAGCTCGACCGTGGGTTTTCTGGGCACGTCAGCGATCTCCGCAAAGTTGAACGTTTCAGGCACGTCCATCAGCGCCTTCAGCGTATCCATGCGCAGTGCCACACGCTGATGACCACCCAGAGGGTCGGAAATGTCCTCGTACACATAGTCGAGCCCCGCTGCTTTGGTGTCCAGCATGTCTTTGGGGGCAAACGACTTGTGGCTGCCGTTGGCCTGCGGCAGCACGAAACGCTGCTTGCCGGAGGGGCCGTCCAGCCAGGACTTGAGCACCGGGTTGGTGAAGCGCGGGTTGCGGTTGCGCCAGACCTCCCAGAGCCGGTCGATATTGGCGTGGTGCAGCCAGAAGATCGGATCCAGCGCGGCCGTCAACGGCATGGACATCAACCCGTAGTTCCTCCAGTCCCGCGGATCGGTGTTCTGCACCGCGCCCCCGACCAGGCCGTGCACCGGATCGTGGGGCCCCTGCTCCAGCACGCCCTCGTTCGCCCGGTCGGCGTTGTGCTGAAAAGGCGTGCGCACGCCGCCGAATCCCGGCGAGCCGTTGGGCAGCCCTTCGTAGTCAGGATCGCTCAGCGCAGCGGTCAGGTCGACATCAATGGCGCGGATCACCACCACCCCGTCGCCACGGCCAAAACGGCGTGCTTCAAAGAGCGGGTTGTCGCCGCCATCGGGCCAACTGTTCTTGGCGAAGGCTTCCGGCAACTGCCGGGGGTTGGCGGCGGTGGCGTCGTTGTAGTTCCAGTAAGGCAAGGCCCAGTTGGACGGCGCACCGGGCAAGGTGCTGATGGCGGCGCGCACCATCGACTCGAACGCGGCCAGGTAGCCTCGATGCCAAGGCAGGAAGTACCAGCTGTGGTGCTGGCACTGGTTGCTGTCCTGCTTGAGGAACTGGGGCGTGGTCGGCAGTTTCTCGGTCGGCTTCAACCAGCCGAACTGGCGCCAGACGTCCTCGTTGACCCCGTGAATCGCCGCCTGGTAGCGCCAACTGGTGACGTCGGAAAACGGTCGCGCCTTCATGATCTTGACCCCGCGCGCATACCACAGCAGTTCGGGTGGCCAAGGTTGCTTCAAGCTCCAGACATTGCGCCGTGTGTACGTCATCGCCTGCACCTCCATGTCGTCGGGTTCGGATCCTTCACCGTCAAACGTCGGACGCTGTGTCACCAGACTATAGGGCACCTTTGCGGTCGGCGTCGGAACCACGGATCCGGTAATGGCTCATTGCGATGAACGGCCATGTGCAATGACGGGAATGTGCTCTACTCAGCCAATGATCACGGGCCACTCCTTCAGGAATGCGGTCTATCGGCCCCAGGGACCGATGACTGGACAGGGACGCAATCATGAACCGTCTGAACATCATCGCGCTCGGCCTGGCAGCGGCTGTCTCCAGCCTGTGCGCCAATGCCTATGAATCGGATTTCCACTACGGCCTGACCTACTGGCTCGCCGCGCAGGCCGGTTTCGACCCGCTCCAGACGCAGGAGATCGCCCGCCAGAACGAACTCACCGACACCGGCATGCTCGATGCGAAACACGCGATCATCTTGGGCCTGTGCATCTTGCGCAACGAGGGCGCCAGCACGCAGACCCGGGCCTTGCATTTCCGTGCGCAGAAGGCGCCGCCATTGCCGCCGGCGCAGCGCAAGGTCACCGAGGACTCGCGTTACGCCGAGGGCCAATCCGACAGCATCATCCACACCAAACCCCATGAGGATCCGGAGCTGCAAGGCAAGTTCGGCCAGGCGCTGCACGGTCGGCAGGATGCGTATTCCCACGCAGGGCAAAGCAATACGTTTTCCCCCTTGTGCCCTGAGCTGTGGATTTGGTCGCACCCCATAGATAAGGGGGGGATTTTCTCGCACGTCGCCGATCAGACCTTCCGGGCCAAGGAAAAATGTTTCAGGGCGGCGTCGAGCACCTACGGCCTTATGCTGCGCTTTCGGGACACGATGTCGCTCGCGACCCCGCCCAAAAAACCTGATGAACTGGAAACCTCCATCAAGGAATTCTGCGCAGCCTCGACCAAAGCGGAAAAGGCCAAATGGTTCGTTGACCAGCATGTGCCGCAAGCCGACGCCATTGCGAAAAACACTAGCCTTGAAGACGGTGGGCGCAGTTTCTACAAGGCGCCCCGGATCGATCTGCGCCGGGGCGTCCAATCGCTCGCGGCGGTCAAGGAGAACATCCCCGAGTATGAGCAGCAGGAGCCCGGCTGGTTGCCCGCCATCGAAATCGACCCGAAGCTGCGCGACCTGATGATGAACGGAATCGATGCATCACCGAAGGAAAAGGAATTCGCCCGGACATTCCTCAACACGTGGCTCACGGTGCCTCCCGAGAAACTGGGGGGTGTGGTGACCTTACGGGAGATAAAAGACAAACCGCCCAAGACACCGGCTGCAGTCGCCCTTCTGCAACGCTTGCGCCTGAAGGATCAGGGCCGGTTCGACCCGCAGACATTCAGCCTGGAATCGACGAAACCCCAGGACTACGTCACGCTCGACGGCAACGACTGGGCCAGCGTACTGATCCCCGTGCGGGGGCAGAAGGCCGAAGCACTGGTGGGCGACCTGCAAGACGGCTTTCTGGTGATCGCGATCCTTCGCCATGCGCCCAATGAAGTCTTGCTGATCAAAGTCACGAAGGACTACGAACTGGATGAAGTGACCAGCCTGATTTTTCACTGAGTTTCCGACAGCGTCGATGAACCGACCTAAACCCGCGCCTGCGGGACATCCGTCGCCTGCCGGTGATGCTTGGCGCTCACCCGCTGCGCCCGGTAGATGCCGGCATGCCCGGAAAACAGGTACGCCGTGACGCACCCAACTGCCGCCAGCGGCCCGATGCCGGCGCCGAACAGCTCCATCGCCATCAGCGTCGTGGCGATCGGCGTGTTGGCGGCGCCGGCGAACACCGCCACGAAGCCGATGCCCGCCATCAGGGCGAACGGCATGTCCAGCAGCGGCCCCAGCACGTTGCCGAGGGTCGCGCCGATGTAGAACAGCGGCGTCACTTCACCGCCCTTGAAGCCGCTGCCCAGCGAGGCGACGGTGAAGGCCAGCTTGCCCGCGAAGTCGTAGGCCGGCATCGGTTCCTGGAACGAGCGGACGATGCCGTCCAGGCCCAGGCCGATGTAGGGCTGCGCATCCAACCCCCACACCGCCAGCGCAATGACGGTGCCGCCCAGCAGCGGCCGCAGCGGCGCGTAGGCGATCCGTCGCTTCATCAGCGCGCCGAGCCAGTGGGTGGCGCCGGCGAAGAGCATGCCGACCAGGCCGAACACCACGCCCGCGATGACGACGGCCATGACGCTGCCGACGCTGACCGGCACCAGGTCGCCGATGGCATACGGCGTGTGGTGCACGCCCCAGGCCAGGCAGACCCGGTCTGCCACGAGGCTGGCGGCGATGCAGGGGAACAGTGCGTCGTAGCGCAGGCGCCCGATGGCCAGCACCTCCAGGCCGAACACCGCCCCGGCCAGCGGCGTGCCGAACACCGACGAGAACCCGGCGGCGATGCCGGCCATCAGCAGCACGCGCCGGTCGACGCGATCCAGCTTGAACAAATGCGTGAGCTGATCGGCCAGCGCCCCGCCCATCTGCACCGCCGTGCCTTCGCGGCCGACCGAGGCGCCGAACAGGTGCGAAACCACCGTGCCGCCCAGCACCAGGGGCACCATGCGCAGGGGGATCACGCGTTTGGGATCGTGGATTTCGTCGATGATCAGGTTGTTGCCGGCGTCGACGGCCTTGCCGAACCGGTGATAGACCAGGCCGACCGCGAAACCGGCCAGCGGCAGGAGCCAGATGATCCAGGGGTGGCGCTCGCGCCAGGCGGTGGCCTGATCGAGCGACAGCAGGAAAAACGCCGACGCGCTGCCGGCCAGCACCGCCACGGCAGAGGCGATGGCCAGCCACTTGGCCAGATAAGGCAGCATCCGGAAGGGTTCGAAACGATTTAGGATTGGCATGGGTCATGTGCTCGAAAGGATTCGGGCTGACCGACGGAGGGGAACGTGACGCGAACGCCTACAGCCCCGACGTTGGTCAGGTATCTGTAGGCGTCATCAGCCGCGTGCGATGCGGCGGTTCAAGGAGGAACACCATCTCCTGCGGGCGATGCTAACCGAACCCTGGGCGATGAGGCCACGGCTTTTTTCCCGATGGCGCCTCAGGCCAGCGGCCGTTCCTGCCACAAGCGCTTGGGCAGCACCGCCGGCGACGCATGGATGATCGACATCCGCACCACGTGGTTGAGCATCACGAAGGCCGGATCGAGCTTGAGCAGCAAGGCCGCCGCCGTCATCACCTCGACCCCGCCGGGCACCCAGGACATGAACAGCGTCAGGAACGGCCGCCCCGTCAGCTGGCTGAACGCGGCGGCCACCAGCAGCGTGGCGCAGAACGTCAGGGCGGTGACCACAAGGCCTGCGCGCACGTAACGCAGCACATCCTTGAGGGTGATGTCCTTGAGGCGGATGCCGATCAGCCCGCCGAGCAGCACCAGGGCGATCAGGGCCAGCGGATCGGGTACGTGCAGGGCCGCCTCGGGAAATTCGACGTTGAACGCGGCGGTGTACAGCAGGCCGGTCAGCATGTACGGCGCCGGCATGTCCAGGCGCTCCAGCAGGTAACCGGTGACGACGGCCGCCGACGCCGGCGCCAGCACCAAGAGGTAATCGTGCAGCGACCCGACCGTGGACGCCGCGCCGCCGGGATGCCCGCCGGCGATGAGCGTGACCACCAGCAGCAACGCCAGCAGGCGGACGATGTGCACGAACGCGATGCGCCCGGAAGCCGCCCCCTGCCCGCCCGTCACGGTCATGACCGCCGCCATGGCGCCGGGGACCGAACCGAGCAGGCTTTCGACATGCCCCCATTTCTCCGCGCGCCGCAACCAGTGGTAGCCGACCAGGATCTGCACGCTCATGCAGATCAGCAGCCCGCCCAGGATGCTGACATCGCCCAGCTCGCCGATCATCGAGACCGTGACGATGGAGCCGACGCTGATGCCCAGCAGCAGTTGCACGACGGCCACGAACGCATGCGGCATGCGCAGGGGCACGCCCAGTTTGCTCACGGCCGTGACGGTGCAGATCGCACCGATCAGCTCGCCCAGGGGCAGCCCGGTCTGGTGGCCGATCCAGGCCCCCAGCGCCGCCACCGGGATGGGCAACAGGCATTCGAACAGTGTTTTCATCAGGACTCCGGCGTATCGGTGGGCAATCGGGATTGAAGACGGGCGCCGCCGGGCTTCCAGAACCTTTGGGCGATCAGCAGCGGCAACACTTGGAACAGCACGATCACGGCGGCGCAACCGGGCCAGCCCCAGCGCTCCCAGGCCGCGCCCGGCACAAAGGCCCCGAGGCTGCCGCCCAAGTAGTAGCAGGTCAGGTACAGCCCCACGGCGGCGGCCTTGTTTTGGCCGGCGTTGGCGGTGATGAAGGCGTTGGCGGCGGCCTGGGCGAGGAACACCCCGGTGGAGCTCAGGGCCAGGCCCGCCACGATCCACCCCAGCGACGGCGACAGGGTCAGGGCCGTGCCCGTCACGCCCAGGTACGCGGCCACCTTCACCAGATCGGCCTGGGGCCGGCCCTGGCCCAGCCGCCCCGCCAGCGGCACCACCACCAGCGCCAGCAGGAACACCGCATAGATCGACCCGAGCGCTGCGCTGCCCAGCGAAAACGGCGCCCTTCCTAAGTGCAGGCCAATGTAGGTGAACATCGCCACTTGGGCGAACAGCACACAGAACCCCACCGCGCAGGCGCCCAGCAACGGGGCGGAAAACCGCACGGCCCGGTCGGCGCGAACCGGCCGCTGCACTGTCTGCGGGTTGGGCGGCAACAGCACGGCAATCGCCAACCCCGTCAGCAGGCTCAGGCCCGCCAGCGAAGCCAGCCCCAGGCGCCAGTCGCCGAGTTCCGTCAGCAACCCCGTCAGGAACCGCCCCAGAAACCCACCCAGCACCGTGCCGGCGATGTACACGCTGGTGACCTCGGTGACAGCGCCGCCGCTCCAGCGCCCGCCGATGTAGGCGACGCTGGTGGCGAACACGAACGGAATCAGCAGCCCCTCGACCGAGCGCCAGAACAGAAAGGCACCGAAACCGCCGGCCCACGCCGACAGCGCCGCCGGCAGCGCCAACAGCAGCGCGGCCACGGCGATCACCCGCTGCTGCGGCCAGCGTGCCGTCAACCGCCCTACAAACGGGGCGCACACCGCCACGGCCAGGGTGGTGACGGTGATGCTCCAGCTCGCCTGCCGGGCAGAGATCCGGAACGCGGCCGACAGTTGATCGAGCAGCCCCTGGGTGGCGTACAGGTTGAGGAACGCCGCGCAGCCGCAGAGGAACAAGGCGATTCGTGGGTAATGCAAGCGTGGCGTCATGGGAATGTTCGTCAGCGGGCCGAACATTTTTATAAGATGGGCCGCCTTCAGGATCCAATACCGATTTCCGACCGATCGATACCAAGGATGAACATGCTCGACCTGCGCCGCCTGCGTTGCTTTCTGGTTGTCAGCGAAGAACTGCACTTCGGCCGCGCCGCGGCGCGCCTGCACCTGTCCCAGCCGCCGCTGACCCGGCAGATCTCGGCGCTGGAGGCGGAACTGGGCTTTCGCCTGTTCGACCGCAGCTCGCGCAACGTCACGCTCACCGCCGAAGGCCGGCATTTTCTGCCCTATGCACGGGCGTTGCTGGAACAGGTCGAGCGCACGGCCGCCATCGGCCACAAGCTGGCCGCCGGCAGCGTCGGCCATCTGGCGCTGGGCTACGCCAGCTCGATCGCGTTGTCGGACGTGTTCAGCCAGGCCATCCGGGACTTCTGCTCGGCCCACCCGGACGTGCAACTGACGGTCGAGGAAGGCGCGTCCACCGCGCAGTGGTCGCAGATCACCGAGGGACGCCTGGACGTTGGCCTGGGGCGCCTGCAACCGCCGGCCGACCGTTCGGACATCGAAGTGACATGCCTGGGCCAGGAACCGCTGATCGCGGCCGTCGCCAGCGACAACCCCCTCGCCGCGCAGGAGCGGGTGACGCTCAGCGAACTGAGCGAACACCCGTTGATCGCCTTCCCGACGGACTACGGCTCCGGGCTCAACGACAGCATCGAGACCCTGTACCGCCGCCACGGGCTCACGCCCCGCCGGGCGCCGACCGGCAAGCAGATCACCTCGCTCATCGCCTTGGTGGCGGCCGGCCGGGGCGTGACCGTCGTGCCGCAGTGCGTGCAGACCCTGGCGCGGCACGGCGTGACCTACCGGCCCCTGGCGGAGGCCCACGCCACCGTGCCGCTGCTGGCGATGACCCGCCAGCAGGAACGCAGCCCGCTGGTGCGCGCCTTCATCGACATCCTGCGCCAGACCGTTCAGAGCATCGGATAACGCTTGAACAGCGCGGTCTGCTCCAGGCGCTCGGCATGGGCCTTCAGGGCCGGAAAGTCAGCGGCCTTCACCACTTCCGGCAGCATCAGCTGGATGAACGACCACGCCACGGCGCTGGTCAGTGCGGCCTGATCGGGCCGATCATGCACCGGCCGCACCGCCAGCCGGCGATCCAGCTCCGCGCAGGCCGCGAGCAGTTGGCGGGTGACGCGCTCGACCCACGGCTGATGGCGCTTTTCGGCCGGCCGCAGATTGTCCTCGTACACCCGTTGGACGGCCTTCTCGCAGGCCGCCAGCGCCACGCCCAGCGTGCTCAGCACCTCCACCAGCGCCTGCGGGTTCTGCGGCAAGCCACGGAAAGCCGGCGCCACGAGGGACCTGCCGTACTCGATGATCAGCGTCGAATCCATCAGCACCGTGCCGTCGTCCAGCAGCAGGGTCGGCGCCTTGACCACCGGGTTGACCGCGGAAAACACCTCGAAGGTGCGGAACACCGACAGCGGCTCATGTTCGAACGGCACCCCCAGCAGGTCCAGGCTGATCGCCACCCGCCGCACGTAAGGCGAGTCCAGCATCCCTATCAGTTTCATGGCGTTCGCTCCCTAGTAGACGTTGATTTTCAGTAGCCGCGAGCGCCAAGGGCGCCCATGGATCCGGCGCCCCGCCGAGCGCAGCTGCAGCAGGCCCTCGCCGTCGATCAGGGCCAGTCCGGCCGAGAGCTTCAATTGTTCGCCGGGGCCGATCAGGTAATCGACGCCGTCGGCGCTGATCCAGTGCGTGCCGCTGACCGCCTGGGTGTACAGCGCCCGGTCGGCCTGCACCGAGAGCAGTTGAGATTTGGCCAATGCGACCTGAAGCCATTGCCGTTCCATAGCGTTGTGCCTCCTTTGGGCTGATGGTTTACTGTCCCTAACAATAGAGAAACCGATTGCGCCAAAACATCGGTATTTATTACCAAAACGCGTAAGAAAAAGTGACATGTCGAACATTCCACCCATCACCTGCCTGCGCAGTTTCGAGGCGGTCGCACGGCTGGGCAGCGTCACGGCGGCCGCCAAGGAGCTGCACGTCACCCATTCGGCGATCAGCCAACAGATCAAAGTGCTGGAGGAACTGCTCGGCGCCACCCTGCTGGTGCGTGAAGGCCGCGGCGTGCGGGTCAGCGAGGACGGGCGCCTGTACGCCTTGCAGATCCGCGAGTCCCTGGGCGGCATCGCCGAGGCCACCCGGCTGATCAAGACCCAGCCCAAGGCTTCCGAGCTGGTGGTGGCGGTGGTGCCGTCGTTCGGCTGCCATTGGCTGTTGCCGCGCCTGCCGCGCTTTCGGCAGGCGCACCCGCACGTCAGCGTGCGCCTGCAAGCAAGCCTGGCGGTGTCGAACCTGAACCGGGAATCGGTGCACGTCGGCATCCGCATGGGCAAGGGCGACTGGGAGGGGCTGGACAGCCACCTGCTGTTCCACGACGAAACCGTGGTGGTGGCGGCGCCGCACTTCAACGCCGGCGACCTGCCGCGGTCCCCCGAAGAGATCGTCGGCAGCCGGATCATCTTCAACATGGAATCCTGGCAGCCCTGGTGCCAGGCGGCGGGCCTGGACATCGACGTACCGCGCTCGGGCCTGTGCAGCAACGATTCCAACCTGGTGCTGCAAGCGGTGCGCCTGGGCCAGGGCATCGCGCTGGAACGGCGCAGCCTGGTGCACGACGCGATCCGCCGGGGCGAACTGGTTCAACTGAGCGAATACTCGGCGCCGTACCCCTTCCCCTACTGGCGGGTGTTGCCTGCACGCGAGCGCACGCTGGCCCGGCAGCAGGCGTTCTCCGACTGGCTCGGCGCCGAGGTCGAGGCCTACCTGAACGAGCTGAACCCCGGAACGGCCGACAGCGAGCCCGGCCTGTGATTGTTCGCGATCCCTGGATGGACCATCCAGAAAAGCGGCGCTGATCCGGCCTCCCGGCGTCCCTATCCTGAGCGCTCTCAATCAAGCACTCAGGAGAACACCCATGCCCAACCACAGCATCCAGGACAAAGTCGTGCTGATCACCGGCGGCGCCAAGAACCTGGGCGGCCTGCTCGCCCGCGACCTCGCCGCCCACGGCGCCCGTGCCGTGGCCATCCACTACAACAGCGACGCCAGCCGCGCGGCCGCCGAAGACACCGTGCAAGCCATCCGCGCCGCCGGCGCCCAAGCCCTGGCGATCCAGGCCGACCTCAGCGGCGCCGCCGCCATGGAAAGCCTGTTCGCCGAGGTGGTCGCCGCCTTCGGCCGGCCGGACATCGCCATCAACACCGTGGGCAAGGTGCTGAAGAAACCGATCACCGAGATCAGCGAAGCCGAGTACGACGAGATGGCGGCGGTCAACGCCAAGTCGGCGTTCTTCTTCCTGCGCGAGGCCGGCCGCCAGCTCAACGACAACGGCAAGGTCTGCACCCTCGTCACCTCGTTGCTGGGGGCGTTCACGCCGTTCTATGCGGCCTACGCCGGCACCAAGGCACCGGTGGAGCACTTCACCCGCGCCGCCGCCAAGGAGTTCGGCGAACGCGGGATTTCAGTGACCGCCGTGGGACCGGGGCCGATGGACACACCGTTCTTCTACCCCGCCGAAGGCGCCGACGCGGTGGCCTACCACAAGACCGCCGCCGCGCTGTCGGCCCTCTCCAGCACCGGCCTGACCGACATCGGCGACGTCGTGCCCTTCATCCGCCACCTGGTCAGCGACGGCTGGTGGATCACCGGCCAGACGATCCTGATCAACGGCGGCTATACCACCAAGTAACCCCGTTCCCGGGCCCGGCGCGATCTGCGCCGGGCCTTTTTCTTTTCTGGCCGCCCTATACTCGGCAGCACCGCCACCCCAGGAACGACAGGGTATGGACAAGCTTGAGCGCTACAGGATCTTCGTCCGCGTGGCGGAAATGGGCAGCTTCATCAAGGCCGCCAACCTGCTGGAGCTGCCCCGGGCGACCGTCTCCGCCGCCGTGCAGCGGCTGGAAAGCGAACTCGGCGCCCGCCTGCTGCACCGCACCACCCGCAACGTGCAGTTGACCGCCGCCGGCACGCAACTCTTCGAGCGGGCCGTGGAACTGCTGGCCAGCGCCGAGGCCATCGACCGGCTGTTCAAGGATCAGCAGCGTCAGGTCAAAGGGCGCCTGCACGTCGATCTGCCCAGCCGCATCGCCCGCCGCGTGGTGGCGCCGGCGCTGCCGCAGCTGCTCGGCGACTATCCCGACCTTCAGTTGCTGCTCGGTTCCAGCGACCGCGCCGTGGACCTGGTGCGCGAAGGCATCGATTGCGTGCTGCGGGTCGGCCCGCTGACCGACAGCAGCCTGGCGGCCCGTCCGCTGGGGATGATCGAACTGATCAACTGCGCGAGCCCCGACTACCTGCACCGCCACGGCACGCCCGAAAGCGTCGACGACCTGACGCAGGGGCACCGGATGATCGGCTATGCCTCGCCGCTCTCCGGCCGGGAAATGCCCTGGGAACATGTCGACGCCCAAGGCCAGGCACACACGCTCACGCTGCCCAGCCAGGTGACGGTCAACAATGCCGAAAGCTACATCGCCTGCTGCCGCGCAGGCTTGGGGCTGATTCAGATTCCGCGCTACGACGTGCAGCACCTGCTCGATGCCGGCGACCTGTGCGAAGTGCTGACGGACGCGCGCCCGGCGCCGTTGCCGGCCACCCTGCTCTATCCGCACCGGCAGCAGCGTTCGGGGGTGTTGGAGGTGTTCGTGGATTGGTTGCAGGGGGTGTTGGCCCCCTGCCTGGTCGATCGGCAAGCAGGCCGCCGTCCACCGCCGTGAACGGCCGGCCCGGTGGCGGCGTCAGGCGCCGGGCGGGTGGTCGTCGGGTCGCTGGGGCAAGCCTTCGTACAGCGGCAGGCCGTACAGCAGCACGTCGGCCCGTTCCTCGCCGAAGCGTGCGATGTTCGGCAGGCGGGCCCAGAGCACCGCGCCGATGGACTGCACGATCTGCTGGCTGGGCCGGTTGGCCGCCATGATCCACGCCACCAGGGTCTCCAGGCCGAACTGGCGGCCGAGGATCACCGTCGCATGGCCCAAACGCACGCCGATGCCGCTGCCGTGGCGGTCGGCCCGCACGTAGATCGCGGTCTCGCCGGTGTGGCGGCAGGCCTGGGTGCCCCAGCTGAAGCGGTTGATCGACAGCCAGCCCACCACCTCGCCGCCGCGTTCGAGCACGTACACCGGCAGCCCGTCGCGCTTGTAGAGGTTGATGTAGAACGTCACCTCCTCCAGCGTCATCGGCCGGGTCACCGGCGAGTTGGCGCCGGTGCCGGCGGTTTCGTTGAAGATCTCCATCATCGCCGGCAGGTCGGCGTCGCAGGACTCGCGCACGCCGCGCGGCAGGGTCGCGGGCAATGCCCGGCGGTTGAAACCGTTCATGCGCCGGCCTCCTCTGCAAAGACGCTCATCTTCAGTTGGCCGCGGGCCCGGGCCAGGCGCGAGCGCACGGTGCCGATGGGCACCCCCAGCTGCACGGCGGCGTCCTGGTAGCTGATGTCGGAATCCACCAGCAGATCGATCACAGCGCGCATGTCCACCGACAGCCCGTCGATGGCCTCCACCGCGCGGCTGAGCAGGCGCTGGTGTTCGCTGACGTGGCTGGGGTCGTGCCCGTGCTCCAGGCTTTCGATGCCCGACTCTTCCAGCACCGCGCATTGCGGGCGGCTGTACAGGCTCTTGAAATGGTTGCTGACCAGGTTGGAGGCGATGCCGAACAGCCAGGTCTCCGGCCGGGACGCGCCGGCGAACTTGTGCTGGTTGCGCCAGGCCTCCAGGTAAGTCATTTGCATCAGGTCATCGACATCGGCCTGGTTGAACACCCGCTTATTGATGAAGCAGCGCAGTTTCCTTTCGCTGCTGCGAGCCAGGCCTCCCAGGTCCAGCTTGATCGCGCCAATCACTTTCATGTCCGTTTGAACGGTATTCGAATCCACGCTTGATCCCTCATGTCTCACGCTATGCCGACAGTGGCGGGAGAGACAGAGAGCAGCGAACGTACCAACCTCGACGATTTTTCAAGTTCTTGATTCACAAGGACTTAAATTTCTGGAACCGCCGATTCGGGCAACTTGTTGCACTTTCGGGAAAATCCCCGTGCCAGTTCTTGCACGCCGTTTTCAGGCCAGGGAACACCCAGGGAACCGGATGCCGCCGCGCGCCACTCAGAGCTCACCTGCACTGCGGTGGAAAGCGCGCCTCCATGAAAATCAACAGCTACAACGACGTCCTGCCCCTGGACCTGCCGGGCCGGTTTCCCTTCCCCGCCGACACGGCGGCGGCCACGGCGAAGAACCCGCTGATCGACTCCATGGAGGAAGTGGCGCTCAAGTTCAGCGAAAGCGTCGAGCGGCACAGCAAGAGTCTGGACGAACGCCTGATCAGCGAATCGACGCGGGGCCAACGGGTCGAGCGCATCGAGAAGCTGGCCGAGCTCTACCGCCTGCTCGATCACGGCGACCAACCGAGCCTGGAACAGCAGGCCCGGCGCATGCAGATGCAACTGCAGCAGCAACCGTCGCTGCAGACCGCACTGGGGCTGGCCGAGCAGGATCCGGCGCGGGCCGACATCCTGTTGCAGCAGGCCTTGCGCCTGTCCTTGCAGGAAGGCCGGGAAACCGATGCGCAGGCCACCCGCAGCCTGATCGACGAGTTGCGCCAGCTGCACGGCGACCGGATCCGCGCCGGGTTCAACACCGCCGGCGCCATCGCCCTGTTCACCCGCGACCCGCAGCAGCGCGCCGCCATGCGCCAGCTCTACTACAAGGCCATCGTCGGCCAGCAGCCGCTGGCCAACCTGCTCGAAGGGCTGCTCGAACAGTTCAGCGAAGAGCAGTTCGGCCGGGGCCTGCGCACCTTGCAGCGGGCGCTGGCCGACGACATCGCCGCCCTGTCGCCGTCGCTGCCCGGCGGCGTGCTGGGCTCGATGCTGCGCGGGCTCGGCTCCTGCGGACGGCTCAACAGCCTGCTCCAGGCCTGCCAGGCGCTGCTGGAGCGCCTGGGCCAGCGGCACGGCGGCATGACCTCGCTGGGCATGAGCAAGCGGCTGCTGCGTTTTTGCGGCAACGGCTTCTTCGCCCGAGACCTGACGCTGCTGGGCGATGACACGCTGGGGCCGGCCTCCGACCGTCAGGCGTGGTTCTTCAACGCCCTGTACCCGTTGCTGCAACAACTGCCGCTGGTGCTGTGGAAAGACCTCAAGACCCGCCAGAACGGCCTGCGCCTGCTGCAAGGCCTGATGGATGAGATGGCCCGCCAGGAGCGTCAGGCCCTGGGCCTCGACGACGGCCGGAGCCCGCGATGAACCGACTGATCCAAAGCCTCAACCGCCTGGCGCTGGCGGTGATGCGGCGCACCGAGATCGTCGGCGCGGTGATGGTCATGGCCATCGTGTTCATGATGATCCTGCCGTTGCCCACGCCGCTGGTGGACGTGCTGATCGCCCTGAACATCTGCATTTCCTCGCTGCTGATCGTGCTGGCCATGTACCTGCCAAGGCCCCTGGCGTTTTCCACGTTTCCGGCGGTGCTGCTGCTGACCACCATGTTCCGCCTGTCGCTGTCGATCGCCACCACCCGCCTGATCCTGCTGCAGCAGGACGCCGGGCACATCGTCGAGGCGTTCGGCAGCTTCGTGGTCGGCGGCAACCTGGCGGTGGGCCTGGTGATCTTCCTGATCCTGACCATCGTCAACTTCCTGGTGATCACCAAGGGGTCGGAACGGGTGGCCGAAGTGGCGGCGCGCTTCACCCTGGACGCCATGCCCGGCAAGCAGATGTCCATCGACAGCGACCTGCGGGCCAACCTGATCAGCGTCCGCGAGGCGCGCCAGCGGCGCGAGCAGCTGTCCAAGGAAAGCCAGCTGTTCGGCGCCATGGACGGGGCCATGAAGTTCGTCAAGGGCGACGCCATCGCCGGCCTGGTGATCGTGTTCATCAACCTGATCGGCGGGTTCTCCATCGGCGTCCTGCAGAACGGCATGGAAGCCGCCGACGCCATGCACCTGTATTCGGTGCTGACCATCGGCGACGGCCTGATCGCGCAGATTCCGGCGCTGCTGATTTCCCTCACCGCCGGCATGATCATCACCCGCGTGGCGCCGGACAGTCAGGCCGGCGACGCCAACATCGGCCACGAGATCGCCGAGCAACTGACCAGCCAGCCCAAGGCCTGGGTGTTTTCCTCCATCGGCATGCTCGGTTTCGCGGCCATCCCCGGCATGCCGGGCCTGGTGTTCGTCAGCATCAGCCTGGTGTGCCTGTCCGGCGGGCTGCTCCAGCTGTGGCGCATCCGCCGCCGGCAACTGTTGCAGGAACATGCCGGCGCCGCCCGCAACGCTGCGCCCGAGCTCAACGGCCGCGAAGACATCCGCCGCTTCAACCCCTCGCGCCCTTACCTGCTGCAATTCCACCCCGCTCACCAGGGCAGCGCCGACGTCGAGCGGCTGGTGTCCGGCATCCGCCAGCGGCGCAATACCCTGGTGCACCGGTTCGGCCTGACCCTGCCGTCGTTCGAGCTGGAGTTCACCGAGCGCTGCGCCGAGGACGAATTCTGCTTCTGCGTCTACGAGGTTCCGCTGATCCGCGCCACCTTCGACAGCCGCCGGGTGGCGGTACCGCTGCATCAGGTGGGCGAGCTGCATGACGGCGAACGCGGGTCGGCGGAGCGCGACGAGAGCCAGTGGGTCTGGCTCGAACCGGAACACACGCTGCTGCGCATGACCAGCGTGGAGCCGGCGAGCGCCGAGGAACTGATCCTGGAGCGCATGGGCCGCGCCTTCCAGGCCACCGGCCCGCGCTTCATCGGCTTGCAGGAAAGCAAGGCGATCCTCGGCTGGCTGGAGAGCGAACAGCCGGAACTGGCCCAGGAGCTGCAACGCACCCTGCCGCTGGCCCGCTTCGCGGCGGTGCTGCAACGGCTGTCGGCGGAACTGGTGTCGCTGCGTGCGGTGCGGCCGATCGCCGAGACCCTGATCGAACAGGGCCAGCACGAACGCGACCTGAGCGCCCTCACCGACTATGTGCGCATCGCCCTCAAGGCGCAGATCTGCCATCAGCACGCCGACCAGGGCGCGCTGAACGCCTGGCTGCTGAACCCCGAGACCGAAGTGCTGCTGCGCGACGCCCTGCGCCAGAGCCAGAACGAAGCCTATTTCGCCCTGGAGCCCGAACTCGGCGGCGCCCTGCTGGAGCAACTGCGCGACGCGTTCCCGCTGCGGGCGCGGCCGGCCCCGGTGCTGCTGGTGGCCCAGGACCTGCGCAGCCCGCTGCACGGTTTGCTCAACGACGAATTCAACCACGTCCCGGTGCTGTCCTTCGCCGAGCTGCTGTCCAGCGTGCAGGTGCAGGTGCTGGGGCGTATCGATCTGCAAGAGGCACAGGCCATGCTGGCCTGACGGAGTGCGACCATGAAACCCCAGATGCTCTATGAACTGCGCGTGCTCACGGGCCTGCACCGTGGCGCGGCCCTGCCGCTGACCGGCGACGAGTGGAGCATCGGCTCCTCCAACGGCGCCGACCTTGCGCTCTACGATCCCGGCATCAAGGACCGCCATTGCCTGCTGCGGCTGGTGGACGACACCTGGTCGCTGGCGCGCAAGGACGGCGCGGTGACCGACAGCGAAGGGCACAAGGTCGACGCCATCGACACCCTGGAGCCGGGCACGCCCTTCTCGCTCAACGGCGTCTGGCTGTCGGTGGTCAGCGCCAACACCGAATGGCCCGAGGACGAGGACCCCGTCGCCGACGCCTTCGCGCCCGAAGCCTTGCCGCTGAACGCCGAACCGGATGACGCGCCCCGGCCGCAGGCGGTGGTGCAGCCCCGTCCGCTGCTCGGGCCGCTGCTGTTGCTGGGCGCGTTGGCGCTGTTTCTCGGGGCGTTGATCTGGGGGCTCAGCGCCGAGGACCCGGTGCCGCCGGTGCCGGTCGCCCCGGCCCGCACGCCGCTCAAGGATGCCGCCGCCGTGCGCGGAGTGCTGGAGGACATGCTCAAGGAACGGGAGCTGCAAAGCCGCATCAGCATCGTCGAGGAACAGGGCAAGGTGCTGCTCAAGGGCCGTTTCGAAGAGGACGACCTGCTGCAATCCACCGAACGCATGCTGCTGCGCTTCGAGCAGCAGTACCGCAGCCCGCTGCCGGTGCAGAGCGCCCTGCCCCCGGCCACCGATGTCTTGCCGTTCACCGTGGTGCAGATCAGCAACGCGCGCTTGCCCAGCGTGCTGACCAGCGACGGCCGCCGGCTGTTCCTCGGTGACGAGGTCGCCGGGGTGCGGCTGGTGGACATCAGCGACCACACCGTGGTGTTCGAAAGCGACCAACGCGTCGAGCTGAGCTGGTGATGCAGGCCGCTCTCGAACGCCTGGCCCAGTGGCAAGGCCAGCACCAGGCCCGCCTCGGGCACTGCGCGGCGGTGGAGATCCGCGGACGCATCGTCGGGGTCAGCGGCATCTTGCTGCACAGCCGCATGCCCCGCGCACGGATCGGCGACCTGTGCCGGATCCGCCGGGCCGACGGCGGCGAGGTGATGGCCGAGATCGTCGGTTTCGACCGCGACCACACCCTGCTGGCGGCCCTCGGCCCGCTGGACGGCATTGCCGTCGGTGCGCCGGTCACACCGCTGTTCCAGCCCCATGGCCTGGTGGTCAGCGACCGGCTGCTCGGCACCGTGCTCGACGGCTTCGGCCGCGCCCTCGGCGGCGAAGGCCCGGAAGCCTTCGCCCCGGCCGGCACGCCCGGCGCCCTGCCGGTGATCCGCGATGCCCCGGCGGCCACCGAACGGCCGCGCATCGAGGCCCCGCTGCCCACCGGACTGCGCGCCATCGACGGCCTGCTGACCCTGGGCGAAGGCCAGCGCGTCGGGGTGTTCGCCGGGGCCGGCTGCGGCAAGACCACCCTGCTCGCCGAACTGGCGCGCAACACGCCGTGCCAGGCCATCGTGTTCGGCCTGATCGGCGAACGGGGCCGCGAGCTGCGCGAATTCCTCGACCATGAACTGGACGACGAACTGCGCCGCCGCACCGTGCTGGTCTGCGCCACCTCGGACCGCAGCAGCATGGAGCGGGCCCGCGCCGCCTTCACCGCCACCGCCATCGCCGAAGGGTTCCGCGCACAGGGCCGCTCGACGCTGCTGATCATCGACTCGCTGACCCGCTTCGCCCGGGCCCAGCGCGAGATCGGCCTGGCCAGCGGCGAACCGGCCGGGCGCGGCGGCCTGCCGCCCTCGGTCTACAGCCTGCTGCCGCGTCTGGTGGAACGGGCCGGACGCACCGGCGACGGGGCGATCACCGCGCTGTACTCGGTGCTGATCGAACAGGACTCGATGAACGACCCGGTGGCCGACGAGGTGCGCTCGCTGCTGGACGGCCACATCGTGCTGTCCCGGCGCCTGGCCGAGCGCGGGCACTACCCGGCGGTGGACGTGCTCGCCAGCCTGAGCCGGACGATGGGCAACGTCACGGGAACCGAACAGCTGCACGGCGCCACACAGTTGCGCCGGCTGATGGCGGCCTACCAGCAAGTGGAGATGCTCCTCAAGCTGGGCGAATACCAGCCGGGCAACGACCCGTTGACCGATTGCGCCGTGGACTCACGGGCGCGGATCGACGCCTTTCTGCAGCAGTCGCTGCGCGAACCCGTGTCGCTCGACGACACCCTCGACCATCTCTTGCAGGTGACCGCCGATGTCCCACTCTGATTCCGACGCCCTGTCGCCCGCCGACGACGCGCTGCTGCCGACCCTCGACCTGCTGGGCCCGATCCGCCGCCACCGGCTGGCCATGGCCGAACAGGCCTGGCGCCGTCAGCGCGACGTGCTGGCGGCGTTGCAGACGCGCCTGACGCAAATGGCCGACGAGCTGCAACAGCTGCGCCAAAGCCAGCAACAGGAGCGCCAGGAGCAACGCGAGCAGCACAGCCACCGCCGCCTGCCGCTGCACGAAATGAACCGTTGGCTGGCCGGCGAGCAGCAGGCGATCCGCCGCATCGAGCGCTTCGAGCAGCACTACAGGGCCTTGCAGGAAGAGCATCGGCAACAGCAGCACTGGATCGACGACAGCCGCCAACAGGTGCGCCGACGCCAGCGCGACCTGGAAAAGCTCGACTGCCTGCGCGACCTGTCCCGGGAGGCCTCATGAGCGCACGTCCCGCCCTGCTCAAGCCGCCGCCCCGGCCACCGGAACCGCCCCGTGCGCGCCAGGAGACGCAAGCGACCGGCGCCTGGCCGGCCCGGCACGGCGCCTCCCGTGAACTGCGCGGCGAAACCCACGACGACGGCGACCGCTTCGAACAACTGCTGGCAGGCGTTGACGGCCCAGGTCCGGCGGACATCGGCCAAGGCGCGGTGGCGGACTTCAGCGGCGGCGACCGCCAGCCCTCCGGCCAGGATCCGGAGCGGTCCGCCGGCGCGCCCCTGCCCCCCGGACCGTCGGCGGGCCTTTGGCAAACGCTGCTGGCGCGCCTGGAAGAACGGCTCGAAGCGCTCGACGCAGGACCGCTCGAAGTCCAGCTGCACATGCCGACCCTCGGCACGGTGTCGGCGCGGATCACCCAACAGGGCGCCGCGCTGGAGATCGCCCTGGGCTTCGCCAAGGACAGCGCCCGGCGCTATTGCGACGCCCGCCGCCAGGCCAGCGCCGACTGGCTCGGCCGCCAACTGGGCCGCGCCGTGCGTCTGACCCTGCACAGCGAGGCGCGCTGACATGCCGGCCCAAGCCCTGCGCCTGCGCAGCCTGCCCGCCGCCGATGCCCAGGCCCGCCTGCAATTGGGCGCCGGCCTGGACCTGCGGCTCGCCGCGCCGCACTCCGCCGCGTTGACCCTGCGCCTGGCCCCCGAGCCCTTCGTCCGGGCACCGGGCAATGCCCTCGAAACCGCCTGCGGGCGGCTGTGGCTGGACGATGCCCAGCCGCTGCTCAGCCGGCTGTCGCAATGCCCGGCGATCCTGGATCCGGCGCAACCGGCCTCGGACGACAACGACTGGTACTGGCCGCTGTACAACCATTACCTGGCCACCGAACTCCAGCCGCTGCTCAGTCCGTTGCGGGCGGTGGCGGCCCTGCCGGAGGCGGGCATCGATTGCCTGCTGGGACTGCACGAGGACAGCGCAGCCGCCCTCGTCTGCCGTGCGCGGATACCCGCCGCCACGCTGCTGAACCTGATCCGGGGCGCCCCCTGGCAAAAGCCGTCGAGCCATGACACAGCGCCGGATTGGCCGCTGCGCATCCCCCTGGCGCTGGGCCGCTGCACGCTGAGCGCCGCGGACCTGGCCAGCCTGCGGACGGGCGATGTGCTGCTCGCCGAACAGCCGCTGTTCACCCCCGAAGGCCTCGGCCACCTGCAACTCGGCGCCTGTCGCCTGCACCTGCGGCTCCTGCCTGCAACGGACCTGCGTTTTACCCTCACTGAACTGGAAGACCTGCCCATGAACGCCTCCCTTGACGCTTTCGCCCTGGCCGACAGCGAGCCGCTGTACGCCGCGTCCGAATCCTTCGACGCGCCGACCGACCCGGGCCGTTTCGACGACCTGCCGCTGGCCCTGACCCTGCGCGCCGGCAGCGTGAGCCTGAGCCTGGGCCAGTTGCGTCACCTGAGCGTCGGTTCGGTGCTGGCCTTCGGCGGCTGCGCACCGGGCCAGGCCAGCCTGTTCCAGGGCGAACGCGCGCTGGCCCACGGCGACCTGGTGGACATCGACGGCCGGCTGGGCCTGCAGATCACCCGTCTGGAGCCGCGCCCGTGAACCTGCAGGATGTCGATCCGCTGACGCTCGCGCTGTTTCTCGGGGCGCTGTCGCTGGTGCCCCTGCTGATGATGATCTGCACCGCGTTCCTGAAGATCTCCATGGTGCTGCTGATCACCCGCAACGCCATCGGCGTCCAGCAGGCGCCGCCGAACATGGCGCTGTACGGCATCGCGTTGGCGGCGACGCTGTTCATCATGGCCCCGGTGTTCAGCGATATGGGCCAGCGCTTCAAACAGTTGCCCCAACGCATGGCCGACTACCCCGCGATGGAAAGCGCCGCCGGCCAGGTGGCCGAACCGTTGCGCAAGTTCATGTCGCGCAACGTCGACCCGGACATCCAGACCCACCTGCTGGAAAACACCCAGCGCATGTGGCCGGCGGCGATGGCGGCCAAGGCCAGCCGCGACGACTTGCTGCTGGTCATCCCAGCCTTCGTGCTCTCGGAGTTGCAGGCGGGCTTCCAGATCGGCTTTCTGATCTACGTGCCCTTCATCGTCATCGACCTGATCGTCTCCAACATCCTGCTGGCCCTGGGCATGCAGATGGTGGCGCCGATGACCATCTCGCTGCCGCTCAAGATCCTGCTGTTCGTGCTGGTGGACGGCTGGACGCGGCTGCTCGACGGCCTGTTCTACAGCTACCTGTGAGGACGCCATGGAAACCTTGACCCTGTTCAAGCAGGCCATGCTGCTGGTGGTGGTGCTGTCGGCGCCGCCGCTGATCGTGGCGGTGATCGTCGGCGTGCTGACCTCGCTGCTGCAGGCGGTGATGCAGTTGCAGGACCAGACCCTGCCGTTCGCCGTGAAACTGGTGGCCGTGGGCATCGCCCTGGCGCTGACCGGGCGCTGGATCGGCGTGGAGCTGATCCAGTTGGCGCAACTGGCCTTCGCCATGATCCCGCAGACGAGGGCCTGAGATGTTCCAGCCGGCCTTCGACGACATCAGCGAATCGATCATTGCCCTGACCGTCGGCATGGCGCGCCTGTACCCGTGCCTGTTTCTGATACCGGCGTTCGCCTTCCGGGAAATCAAGGGCGCACTGCGCCACGCGATCGTCCTGGCGCTGGCCCTGGTGCCGATGCCGGCGATCCGCGCAAGCCTGGCCGGGCGCGACCTCGGCTGGCTCGACCTGAGCGGGCTGATGCTCAAGGAAAGCCTGATCGGCCTGCTGCTGGGGCTGTTGCTGGCGATGCCGTTCTGGCTGTTCGAGTCGGTCGGCTGTCTGTTCGACAACCAGCGCGGCGCCCTGATCGGCGGGCAGATCAACCCGGCGCTGGGGGACAACACCTCGGAGCTGGGGCACATGTTCAAGCAGGTGCTGATCCTGTTGCTGATCCTGGGCGGCGGCTACGCCAGCCTCACCCAGGTGATCTGGGACAGCTACGGCCTGTGGCCCGCCAGCCAGTGGCTGCCGATGCCCGCCGTGGACGGCTGGGGCCTGTACCTCAAGCTGCTGGCCAGCACCTTCCGCTTCATGGTGCTGTTCGCCGCGCCGCTGGTGGGCCTGTTGCTGCTGATCGAGTTCGGCATGGCGATCCTCAGCCTGTACAGCCCGCAGTTGCAGGTCTCGACCCTGGCGATGCCGGCCAAGAGCCTGATCGGCCTGGGCTTTTTGGTGCTCTATCTGCCGATGCTGTGCTGGCTGGGCAACGGCCGGCTGGCGGAGCTGGCCGACCTCAGGCACCTGTTGCCCTTGCTGCTGCGCCCTGCCCCCTGACGGCTGCCCCTGACACCTGCGCCCTGAAACCTGACGAGCACCGCCCGTGAGCGAAAAGACCGAACAGCCCACCCAGAAGAAACTCGCCGACGCCCGCAAGAAAGGCCAGGTCGGCCAGAGCCAGGACGTGCCCAAGCTGCTGATCTTCGCGGCGCTGCTGGAGCTGATCCTCGGCCTGGCCGGCGGCGGCATCGGCAAGCTCGAAGGCCTGGTGATGCTGCCGCTGCGCCAACTGGACCGGCCCTTCGGCGCGGCCGTCGGCGAGGTGCTGACCAAGGCCGGCTGGGATCTGCTGCTGTTCATGCTGCCGGTGCTGGGCATCGCCGTGGCCATGCGCCTGGCCGGCGGCTGGGTGCAGTTCGGCCCCCTGTTCGCGCCCGAGACCCTGAAGCTGGACTTCGAACGGCTCAACCCGCTGAACCAGTTCAAGCAGATGTTCTCCTCGCGCCAACTGTTCAACCTGCTCAACAGCCTGTGCAAGGCCCTGCTGATCGGCGCGGTGCTGTACTGGGTGCTGCCGCCGGCCCTGAACGACCTGATCGGCTTGGCCAACACCGACCTGGACACGTATTGGCAAGCGATGATCGCCCTGTTCAGCCGGCTGTCGCGCACCTGCCTGGGCGTGCTGCTGGTGCTGGCGGTGGCCGACTTCGCCTTGCAGAAGTATTTCTTCATCAAGGGCCAGCGCATGAGCCACGAGGACGTGCGCAAGGAATACAAGGAGATGGAGGGCGACCCGCACATGAAGTCCCACCGCAAGTCCCTGGCCCGCGAACTCACCCAGCAGCCGGCGGGCGCCGCGCCGGCCAAGGCGCCGGTAGAGGACGCCGACCTGCTGCTGGTCAACCCGACCCACTACGCCGTCGCGCTGTTCTACCGCCCGCAGCAGACGCCGTTGCCGCGGATCGTCTGCAAAGGGCACGACGCCGAGGCCCGGGCCTTGATCGAGCGCGCCCGCCAGGCCGGCGTGCCGGTGATCCGCTTCGTCTGGCTGGCGCGCACGCTGTACCGCAGCGAGGTGGGCCATTTCGTCCCGCGCGAGACGTTGCAGGCGGTGGCCCAGGTCTATCGCCTGCTGCGCGAACTGGACGACGCCGCCCACGGCGAACTGATCGAGATGCCCGGCGTGCCGTACTGACGCCCCGGTGCTGGAACCAGGCCGCGACCGCTGCCACTCAGGGCAAAGGAATCATTCCTGAACGCCCTCGGCGAGCCTAACGAACTCGCCCTGTCAGTCCATGACACGGAGAACAGCATGCAGTCACCGGTTCACGCCAACTTCACCGCGGTCACCAGCCCGGTCGCCGCCCGCACCGGGCACAACCCCCTGGGGCTGGAGCAGCGCCCGCAGGAACCGACCCAACGCAGCACCCATTCGCTGCGCCACATGGGCCAGCGGCTGATGCGCAACCTCGGCCAACTGACCCAGGACCTGCGGGCCATGCCGCGCCCTTGGGGACGCAGCCAGAACACGGCCGCGCCCGGCGGCCAAACCGCCGGCGCAGCCCCGATGCGCAGCGCGGCGCCGGGAACGGCACCGGCTCAGCAAGGCGAGACGATCGAACTCCAGGAACACCACAGCGAAGCCGCCGAGGCGTCCGGCTCGACCCCGCGCCTGAGCCGCAGCAACGCCGGGCGCTTCGACAGCCAAAGCGAACGCATCCAACGCCAGGCCACGCCCGAGCCGCCGTCGGCAGGCATCCGCCTGGACGCCAAGGGCAAGCCCCAGTTCCAGCACTTCCAGCCGTCGACGGTCGGCGACCTGCTGCAGAGCGCGCTGGGCCAGTCCGGCCAGCGCTATCAGGCGCAGCACAGCGCCGGCAACGGTCAGGAGCATCTGCTGCTGGATCCCCAAGGCCACCTGCTGCACGTCAAACAGACCCCGACGGCGCTGGTAGCGCTGCGCAGCAGCCAGGCCGAAGGGCCGGTGACGGACAAGCCGTCGGCGTCGACGGCGCCGCCCCTGACGTTCGAAGGCAACGCCGCCAAGGTCGGCGCAGGCACGCCGCTGCCCACCCTCGGGCGCGCGCAGATGGGGCATCTGACCGGCATCCACGAGGACAGCGCAGGCCAGACGCTGCGCCTGCACGACGGCAAACTGTATGAACTCGACCGGGCCAGCGCCACCTGGCGGCAGCCGGAAACCGAGGCCGAACCGGCGACGTTCAGCCACCTCTCCAGCCAGGGCGACGGCAAGCTCTACGGCCAGAGCGGCGACAACCTGGTGGACCTGACCGATCACGATGCCGCACCGCTCACGGTGGCGGATCTCAAGGCTTTCTCCGTGAACAACGAGGGCATCGCCGCCAGCCTGAGCGGCGAAAGGAGCCAGACCCTGCAGTTCACGCAACTCTCGGACCAAACCGCCAAGTCCATGACCCTGGAGCTGAACGGCGGCTCGGCCGAACCCAAGCACATCGGCCTGACAGAGGACCGACTGTTCATCAGCGACACCGAAGGCCGCCTGTACAGCGTCGGGCGCGGAGAGATCGACGACGACGCGACCACCCTCAAGCTCCAGCCGGACCTGCGCTTCCAGCCGCCGGGCGAACCGCTGGGCGGAACCCGACAGGCCGCCGGTTTTCTCCATGGCGACGACGGCAACCTGAACGTGCTGGTCGGCGACAAGGCCGGGCACAGCCACTCCCATCCGCTGGACGAAGCGCATCCTGCCCTTGAGCACGGCTGGAACCTCAGCGACGCGCTGGTGCTGGACAACCGCCGCGGCCTGCCCGGCTCGCAGGCGCCGACGCCGGCCGCCACGTTCGACCTGGACCGCTCGGGGCGCGTCGGCCTGAGCGACGGCCGGGTGCAGAGCTGGGACTCCACCAGCCAGGACTGGAAAGACACCGGCATCAAGGATGTCTCGCAGATGCAGCGGGGCATCGACAGCAAGGCGTATCTGGTGCAGGACGGCAAGCTGCACAAGCTGGACGTGAGCCCCAAGTTCGAGTCGGTGGCGGTCAGCGACGGCCACGCCCTCAACCGGCCGTCGCGCACCACCGACGTGGCCCTGGGCGACCCGCTGCCGGGCCTGACCGACCGCCACATCACCGCGTTCGCCATGCTCAACGACAAGCAGTTCGTGGCGCTGGACGACAACGACCGTTTCACCGCCCACCACAAGAACGGCGAAACCAGCGAACTGAGCCGTCTCGACCTGGAAGGCTCGGTCGCCTCCCTGGCCCTGGACGAAAACCACAACCTGCACGCGCTGACCACCGAGGGCAAACTGTTCACCCTGGCCAAGGACGATTGGCAGGCGCCGCCGGACAATCCGCGCCCCGAGGCCCGCTGGAAACCCGTGCCGCTGCCCGAGGGACGGACGCTGGCCAGCATCCGCACCGCCGACGACAACCGCCTGAGCGCCACCGTTCACGGCAGTGAGGACAACGCGCAGGTGCAGCTCAAGGGCCAGGCGTGGCAACCGCTGACGCCGCGTCCGGCCGACCACAACGCGCTGAACGACCTGTTCGGCCGGCTCAAGGACAGCGTCAAGACCGCCAAGATCCCCGGCACCGGCATGACCGCCAAGTTCACCGGCAACCTGCTGGGCCGCGGCGGGATCGAAACGGACAACCGCGCCAGCGTCGGCGACTTCTTCCGTGCCCACATCTTCAAGCCGACCCTGGAAGTGCCGCGGCCGATGAAGAACGTCGGCTATCACCTCCAGCACCGCTATCAGGGCCGTGAAGGCCTGCGGCCGCTCTATGCCTCCGAAGGCCGTGAGTTCAAGCGGCTGGAACTGCTGAGCGCGAAACCGCCGCAGACCGGCGCAGGCCAAGACTTGCAATCG
Source organism: Pseudomonas sp. NPDC089534 (assembly GCF_044749305.1). Lineage (NCBI taxonomy): Bacteria > Pseudomonadati > Pseudomonadota > Gammaproteobacteria > Pseudomonadales > Pseudomonadaceae > Pseudomonas > Pseudomonas sp. NPDC089534. The sequence continues at coordinate 38,633 of NZ_JBIVHR010000002.1, forward strand.
CGCATCGCCGCGCTCGGCTCCCGGCCCGGCTTGCAGGGCACCGGGCTGGTCGAGGCGCTGGAGGCGTTTCGCAAGGAGCTTGAGGACAACAGCCTGCGCGCCACCCAGCACCTGGGCCGGCATGCCGGCAGGTCCAAGCTGCTGCAGCAGAAGGAAGGCTTGCTCAACGTCCACGGTGATCTGGCGGCGCCCTCCAAGCGCAGTCAGCTGAGCCTGAAGCTGGACCGGCTTTCGCAGAACTTCAACTTCGCCAGCTCCGGCCACGACTTCATCAAGGAACTGAACGGTGCCCTGGCGCATCTGCCGCCCTCGGCAGAGAACCGCACCGGCGCCCTGCTCACGGATCTGCGCAACAACGGGTTGCGGGTGTCCCACCAGAAGGCCGACATCCCGCTCGGCCAGCAGCGCGACGCCAGCGACAGCCTTGGCCTGGTCAAGGCGCGCCTGGCGCTCGACGTGGGCACGCTGGAGGAACTCGACCAGGTGCTCAAGAGCGCCGAGGCGCTCTCCCACGCGACCGACGCCGGTGCCGGGGCGGACGCGCTGAAGAAAAGCCTGAGCGAACTGAAGGACAAGAAATACGGCGAACATCCGCTCAAGCAGATCACCGACATGGGCTTCGTCGACCATGCCAGCCTCGAAGGCGCCTACGACGGCATCAAGGCCTTCCTCAACGGTTTCAAGAAGGAAGACCACGCCACCAGCGTCACCCTGCGCGCGGCCACCGGCAGCAAGACCCAACCGGAAATGGCGGAGAAGCTCAAGGCCGCGATGAAGCAACTGCATCACGCCGACGACGAGATCGCCTTGCAGCGCGGCTACGGCGTGAGCGTGAGCACGCCGTTCGTGGCCCTGGCCAACAAGGGCCTGGGGCCGTGGCCCAGCGGTGCCGTCAGCGGCGGGCGCAACTACCTCTTCAGCGCCGAGCGCGGCGAAAAAGGCGTGACCGTCTACCTGCAACGCGAAGGCGCGGGCACGGCCAGCGGTGGCGTCGGCGGCGGCAAGGACCTGTGGCCGGGGTTCTTCCGGGGCGAAAACGCCGACAAGTACACCAAGGTCGACATCGGCAACGACCGCCAGATGACCCCGGCCCTGCGTCTGTCGGCCGACGTCACCGGCACCGCCACCAGCACCTGGCGCGACGGCGTGGTGTTCACCCTGCCCGACGAAGAGATCGACCCGTTCATCGACAACCTCGTCGCCGGCAAGCTCAACCCGCTGGAGCTGATGAAGAAAGGCGTCGACCACGAAGCCCAGAAGAGCCTGCGCTTCAACTTCGACCTCAACGCCAGCGGCACGGCGGAGTTCCGTGTGGGGTTCGGCCTGACCGACAAGGACAGTACGCCGCTGTCGTCGGCGGCGCGGGTGGGCATCGGCGGCACGGTCAGCGTCAACCTGCTGAACTACGGCAACTACTCGCTGGAACAGCACAGCAACAAGGGCGAACTGCAGGAAAGCAGCCGCAACCGGCCGCGCCTGCTCAACAACTTCGGCGTGTCGGCCTTCGCCCGTGCGCAGGTCGCCGGCAGCAACACCCCGGCCTCGGACGCCGCGACGCCCGCCAACCAAGGCATCACCGCCCCGTTCGGCATTTCGGGCTCGGCCTCGGTGGACAACAAGACCACCAAGCGCATCAAGTTCAACTTCAAGGAGGCCGAACCGCTGACCGCCGAGAACCTGGACAAGCTCGGCAAGAGCCTGGGCAAGGCGTTCAAGGATCCTGAATCGCAGCGGGTGCTGAGCCAATTGGCCGACGCCGGCGACGCGCAGGGCGAAGGCGTCGATGCGTCGCAGCGGCTCAAGCAACACCTGCAAACCCTGGAGGCGCACTTCGCCGGCAAGCCGAAGGACAACGACGAGCAATACGCCGCCCTGCGCGCCCTCACCCGCGCCGGTGTCCAGCAGCAGGCCGCCGATGCCAAGCACAGCCTGCTCGACAGCGGCCGGTTCGAGAGCACCTACACCAACCTGTCGCGCATGAACGGCAAAAGCGCGGTGGCCAGCGTCATGGCGCGGCTCAATCCGCACCACTCGCCGAGCAACGCCGAACGCATCACCGCGCTGATCGAGCGCGATCCGGACCTCAAGGCGCTGGTCAAGCAGCTCCAGGCCACGCCCGGCACCCAGGCCCGGGTGCGGCTGGAGCTCAAGGACGCGGTGCAGGACCGCATCGACCAGGGCAGCCGCGACGGCACCTTGTCGCAGAAGGAACTGGCGGGGCTGCTGTCGGATCGCGACAACATGCGGATCAAGGCGATCACCGTGTCCCAGAGCGTCAACCAGCCGGAAAGCTTCACCTCGCCGCTGCCGGTGCTGAGCTACAGCAGCAGCGCCTCGCTCAACGTCAGCAAGGCCCTGGGCAAGATCAACTTCAGCTACGGCCAGGATCAGGACACGCCCAAGAGCTACACCCTCGACGGCATGGCCGCCGAGCCGGGCGGTGCGCTGAAGACGGCGGTCGGGGCGCTGAAACAGGAGGGCCTGCAACTCAAGGGCTGACGCCCGTCCAACCGGCCCCGCCCGCCCGGACGGGGCCTTCATCCCTTCAAGGAGTTCACATGGATCCTGCCTTTTACCCGCTCGACACCTTCCCTGCCCTGGCCGCCCTCGCCGCCCGCTGGACAGAGATGCGCCAGGAACTGCTGGCGCTGCACGCGCCGCTGCTGGACATCGACCGCACCGACAAGCCCCACCACGCGGTGCACGACGAAGTCAGCGCCCATCTGCGACAGGGCGGCGCCTACGGCTGGCTCAAGGGCTGGGGCGAGGCCGGCGGCAACCGCGACTGGGTGCAATACCCGCTGCTGTTTCAGGATGTGCCCATCGCCCCGGCGGTGGCGGCGCTGCCCCAGACCCTGGCCCTGCTCGGCGAGGTCGGCGGGCTCAAGGTCGCGGCCCTTGCGCGGCTGGCGCCCCAGGCGTTCCTGCCTCGCCACCGGCACCCGGAGATCCGCGCCGAAGGCCTGTTGCAGATGCACTTGACCCTCGATGCCGCGCACGAACGCAACGACGCTTACCTGAACGTGGCCGGCGAATTCCATCGGCACCGTTGCGGCGCGGCGGCGGTGTTCGACGGCTCGCTGGACCATTTCGTGGTCAACGCCAGCGACGTGCCGCGCACCCTGCTCTATCTGGAGTTCGACCGGGCACGCCTCGCACGCACGGCGTAAGCCGCGCCGCAGGGCACACAAAAAGAAACGGGCGCATGAAGCATGCGCCCGTTTTTTATTTGTCCGGGTGTTTCAGTGCAGGGCCCGGCCCAGTCCGGAGCGGGTTTCGCGCACCTGGGCGACGAAGCCGCCGACCACGTCGCTGAAGCTGTCTTCGTCCAGCCGGGCCAGTTCGCGCTGGGTGCACAGCCGCACATCGCCCTTGTCCAGGGCCAGCCAGCAGCCGCGCAGGGCCGCGATGTCGAAGTTCATGGCCAACAGGCGCTGCAGGTTGTCCGGGCCTGGCCGCAAGGCGCCGAGCCGGCAGTGGATGATCACGTTTTCGCTGTGTTCGGGCGATTCGATGACGGCGGCCTGGGCCTGTTCGCTGTCGTACAGCGCGCAGACGCCGTTCTGCCATGTCAGCGGGGTGCCCAACTGATCGGCCAGATGGGCGATGAAACGCTGGATGACCGGTGTGGTGTTCGCCATTTGTTTCTCCTCTTAAGTTGAATGGGCCGGGGCTGGCCGGTTCGCAACTTGAGTGGAAAAACAATGGCGAAAAGTTCCAGGCGGAACAAATATTCCGGATTCAGTGCTTCAATCCGGCCAACGACAGGAGTTGTCCGAGTAATGCCTGTAGTTGTTCGCCCTGATCATCGTTGTGCAGTTCATGCCAGACCACGAAAGTGTGCTGGCTATCGAGACATATGTAGTAACCCTCATAGGATTCGACATTGTCGAACCGCCGCTTGAGGGTCTCGGAAAACAGGTCCGGACGCTGGGCCTGACGCTGGATGTTCAGGGAGACGCCCCAGCCCAGGCTCTCCTGGCGACAGACGAATTCGACGCCGGGAGCCCATTGCCAGACGCTTGCCCGCTTCTGGGCGATGCGCTGGAGGAAGTCCTGCTGATCGGTGCTTTGAAGAATCGTTTCAGTCATTCAGAGACACCGTACTGTATTGGCCACCGCCGTCACGCAGTGCCGGGGACCACCAGACGTTCAACTCGGAGTTGTTGGCGTCAAGTTGCTGACAATTCCCTATGTGACAGGAAGTTTCAGGTACTGACGTACAAGCGCTCAATATAAGTAAACACAGCCACGCAATACCGGCACGACACCACTTCATCTTTTCACCTTCCTTGTCGGACTCTACAGATTATCGCCTCAAAGCCTAGCTGCTTAAGGGCACCGCGACAGGCAAACGCCATGTCCAGATTATTGAGTCTTCTCTTATAACCCGCGCGAAAGCGGGGGCAACATCGATACCCGTGCCGGTGCCGCCGCAGGCGACGCTGTCGCTGCGGGCCGCAAGGCCACGAACACCTCCGTTGATTCACCAGGTTGCAACAGGAACCGCGGGGCAGCCGTCACTGCCAAGGTCGCGGCGCCGGAACACGCCTCGGGGTTGAAGCGCTGCGGTTTGACACCGACGTTCTTGACCACGCCGACCGCCACCGAGTAGTCCGTTGCGCTGAACCACTGCATCCGCCCGCGGTCCAGCGCGAACGGGCCGTCCACTTTACACAGGTCGCCCAAGGCCACACCAGATGATGTTCGTTTGATATCACCGGGTATCCGCCCGCGCACCAGTTCGGCGAAGGTCGCGCCGATGGCCGCCCGCAGCACCGCGGGGCCGCCGGGTTGGCGACCGGACGCCAGGGCGCGGTCCAGTTGCCCGCGGTTTTCGCTGGCCACGTAGCGGGCCGGGTCGACCTGGTCGCCGATCAGGCGCGGCGTCAGGATGAACAGGCGCTCGCGGCGCGACAGTTCGCGGCGGGTCGAGGAAAACAGCGGCCCGACCCACGGCAGCTTGCCCAGCACCGGCACCCGGTCGCTCTGGTCGCCCTGCTCGTCCACATGGAAGCCGCCGATCACCAGCGAGCGGTTTTCGCTGATCACCGCCTGGGTGCTGACCGTGCCGCGCTTGACCGTCGGCGTCTGCTGGTCGCGCTGCTGCTCCAGTTGGCCGTCCTCGATGTCGACGATCAACTGGAAGCGGTTGCTCGACCCGCCGCCGATGGTGCGCGGCACCACCTGCAGGCTGGTGCCGGCGGTCACCGGCTGGATCGTGGCGACCCGCTCGCCCGTGGCGGTGATGAACTGGGTGCGGCTGAAGTCGATCACCGCCGGCTGGTTCTCCAGGGTCAGCACCGAGGGCCGGGCGATCATCGAGGCCATGCCCTGCCCCTCCAGCGCCTGGATCTCGGCGAAGAACCGCTCGAAGTCGCTGATGAACAGGGTCGAGGAGCCGCTGTTGAGCAACGAGCTGCCGAAGCCGACCTTGCCCGCCTTGGCCGACCAGCGCGACTCCAGGTTGGCCAGTTGGCTGCGGTCGATGTCGAGGATGATCGCGTCGATCTCCACCAGGTTGCCGGGCAGGTCCAACTGCTCGATCAGTTGCTGGTAGGTGGCGCGCTTGTCCGGGTTGTCGTAGATCAGCACGGCGTTGTTGCGCACGTCGGCCGCCACCCGGCGCTGGCCGGCGGAGGGCTGGGGGCGGTGGCCGCTGCGCCCGGCGGTGCGTTCGCTGGCCAGGTTGAGGATCTTGCCCCGGGCCATGTCCGCCATGCCTTGCAGGGCGTCGATGTTGGCCTTGGGATCCTGGGGCGACGGCTGCGTGGAGCGCTGGCTGTCGAGCATGTCCTCCAGGATGCTGGCCACGCCGGGGATGCGCAGGCTCTGCTCGCGGTAATTGACCTGGCGGTCGCCCACCGCCGCGTAGCGCAGCGGAAACATCATCACTTGCTGCTTGTCGTCGGGCTTGGCCTTCTCCTTGCTGAACCCGCGGATCAGCTCGACGTAGCGCGACGGCCCGCTGACCAGCACCACCCCTTCGTCGGGCAGCTCGCCCCAGCCGAAGCGCTTGTCCAGCAGGCCGATGTCGGTCAGCGCCTGCTTCAGGTCCGGCGCGGCGTCGGCGGACACCTCCAGCCGCTGCGAGACCTGGGCCGACTGCGGGCTGACGTAGAGCTTGCCGTTGTAGACGAACCACTGGAACTGATGCTCCAGCGCCAGGCGGTCGAGGAATTCCTCGGCCGTCGCCGCCCGCAGCTTGGCGTCCACCACGCCGCTGACGCCGCTCAGGCTCAGGCCCACGCCGTAGGCGTTGGCGAAATCCTTGAGCACGGTCTCCAGCGGCGTGCGCGAAGCCTCGTAGGCGTAGGCCGATTGCCGCCAGTCGTCGGGCACCACGGCCAGCGCCGGGCTGGACGCGGCCAGCAGCAGGGTCAAGGCGCACAGTCGCTTAAACATAGGATCTTCCCAGAGGCAGAGGACGTGTCAGGGGGCGGGAGACGGGCATGCTGCGTTCGAGCATGGCCTCCCACACGTCCCGTTGATTGGCCAGCGATTCGATGGCGGCGATCAGCGCCGGGATGCCCTGGAACGGCAGGTAGCGCATCAGGCACAGGCGGCGCTCGGCCGGATCCAGCGCCAGGGCCGCGCTGAAGCGCCCCAGGCTCGGCCCGGACAGGCGCAGCGCCGCTTCAAGGCTTGTGTCGTCGCCGCGCCAGGCCGCGCTGAGCATGGCCAGGCACAGCACGCCGCCGGGACGCCGTTGCAGGCGCAGCGGCGCGCCGTCGATCAACAGCCCCAGTTCGCCGTCGCCGCCGTCCAGCCAGCGTTGCGCGGTGACCGCCAACTCAGCGGATTTCATTGATGATCGCCTTGGCCAGGTTGTGCTTGACCACGATTTCCTGGTTCGCCGCCCAACTGGCGGTGGAGGACTGACGGATCGCCGAGTTGAAGGCATGCCAGTCGTCCGGGGAGAAAGCGTCCATGTCCAGCGCCGAAGCGTCCAGATCCTGTTGCGCATGTTCGAAGTTGTTGTCCAGGCGGCGGCGCAGTGCATCGGGAGAAAGCATGGTGAGACTCCAGGTCGGAAACTGCCCACTGAGTGGCCCGATCCCGGAGTTGGTTCCCTGCTCGCCTGCAGTCATTGCTCCGGGTTCATGGCTGCGCTGTCCGGCAGCGGCCAGAGCGCACTGCCCAGGGACTGCCAGTCGAGAGTGAAGTCGCCCTGCTCGGTGCGCAGGCACAGGCTGTCCGGCGCCTGCTGCGGATCGGCGCGCAGGCTCCACACGGCCTGGGCCTGTTGCAGATGGCGGGCGGCCAGGTCCAGCCGGTCGGGGTGGCAATGCAGCACACCGGGCTCGTCCGGCGGCCGGGCGGCGCTCAACTGCCGACAGAGGGCGGCGATCCGTACTGCGTCGCCCTGCTCGCCCAGCAATTGCTGCCAGGCTTGGCCCATCAATGCTTCGGCGCTGGCGAGAATCCCGTCCCACATCTGTTCGCGCTGCGCCTGCCATTGGGCGAGCAGCGCATCGGCCTGTTGCAAGACGTCGGCGACGGCACGGGCCTGCGCGTCTTCGCGCAGCCGGTCGGCTTCTTCGCGGGCGTCGGCCAGCAACGTTTCGGCCTGGGCGCGGGCATGTTCAAGGAGTTGCCCGGCCAGCAGGCTGTCCTCGAAGATTTCTCGGCGCAGGACGGGGTCGTCAGGCAGCGCCTGGGGATGGCTCAGGCTCAGGCGGCGACGGGTCAGCATGGGAGGATCCTTGTGTTGTGAACGTGAGGGCGTACCAGCCGACGGCCTGCCACAGCGATGCGAGCCTGGCGTGCGGCAGCCCTTCGAGCGGCGCGTCCTCAATGGGCGTGCCGGCGAACTCCAGGCGCAGGCGCTGCCACACCGGCTCGCCGACCCAGGCCCGCAGCAGCCGCAGGCCTTGGGTACGGGAATCGCCGTCGCGCCAGCGGGCCGGCAGCCAGTGCCCCGGCTGCAGCGCCCGGCCCAAGCGGCGGCACCAGAGCCGGCCGGCCTCGTCGAGCCCTTGCGGCGCGGCCTGGCTGCCGGCGCAGACCGCCGCCGCCAATGCCAGCACCCGCGACCACTGCGCCGCGTCCAGTGCCAGCAAAGGCAGCAGGCCGGGGTTGGGCGGCGCCGGCAACGTGGCGTCCATGCCCGCGCACCGTTCCAGCCATGCTTCGGGAACCTGGGCCAAGCGGGCCGAGGCCGACGGGTTCTTCGGACCGGCCACGACCCACCAGCGCACCCACGCCAGGGCCTGCGGCGGCGTGACCTCCAGCGACGTCATGCCGATCCGCTCGGCGCGTTCCCGGCGCCGCCCGCCCTGCTGCCCAGGCGCTGGCGCCAACGGGGATTGAGGGCGAACAGGCCGGCGACCAGCAGCACGGCGGCCACCGCGCACAACCCCATCAGCCATTGCCAGAAGCGCCAGCGTTCGCGGGTCAGGGTGAACGGGCCGACGGTCACCGTCTCCACGGTCTCGCGGTAGCCCTGGGCCGGCACGAACACCACCGCAAGCTTCTTGTCGTCGGCACCGCCGATCCCCGGAATGCTGCTGGCCACCATGCGCCGGATGCGCGGCAGCACGCTGTCCGGATCCAGCTCGGCGCGGTGCTTGATGAACACCGCCGCCGACGCCGGCTGCACCGGTTCGCCCGGCGCAATGCGCTCGGGCAGCACCACATGCACCCGCGCCACCACCACGCCGTCGATCTGCGACAGGGTCTGCTCCAGTTCCTGGGACAGCGCATAGAGATAGCGCGCCCGCTCCTCCAGGGGCGATGAGATCACCCCTTCCTTGCGGAACACCTCGCCCAGGCTCGACCGCGAGCGGCGCGGCAGGCCCACCGCCTCCAGCGCCCGCACCGCCCGGGAAATGTCGCGGCTGGCCACCAGCACCGCCACGCCGTTCTTGTCCAGGCGCTTCTGTGCGTCGATGTCCTTGCCGGCCAGTTCCGCCAGCACTTCGTTGGCGTCCTGTTCAGAGAGGTCGCGGTGCAGTTCCATGCGCTCGCCGCAACCGGCCAGCAGCAGAACCATCAGCACCGCCGCGAGCGGCCCGAATACCTTGGGATGCATGGCTGCGCCTTATTGAAGACTGGTGAGTTTTTCCACGCTCTGGGCGGCCTTGCTCACCAGTTTGGCGCTGAGCAGGCTTTGCAGATAAAACGACGAAAGCGACCGGTTGGCCTGCAGCGCCTGCTGCGGATCCACCGACCGCGCGGCCCGCTGCAGGTCGCGGGAGGCCTTGTCGGCGTCCTTCTGCAGCGCCGTCGAGGCCTGGGAAACCGCCGACGGCTGCGGCTCTTGGCTGGCGGCGCGTGTCGCCGCCTGCTGCATCTGTGCGTTGAACCAGGCAATGTCCGCCTCGGCAGGCGGCCTGACCGGCGCTGCCTCGGACACGGATGTCCCCGAATGCCCGGTTGTTACCCCTGTAATCGCCATTCACGCTCTCCTGCCAAGACGAAGGTTTACATTCAGCCGAAGAGGCTGCCGGTGCTTTGCTGCGTCAGCACCGAGAGCACGTTGCCGGCGGTGATCCGGGCATCGGTCTGCAGCGTGTTGCCGGCGCCGCCGTTGAGGAAGTTCTGCTCGGCGTTGGGGAACAGTCCGCCCAGGGAGTTGCCTTGGGCACTGCCCTTGACCTCGCCCTTGATCATGTCGATCGCCTTCTGGAACTGCTTGCTCTCGTCGCGGGACATGAACTGATCGCCCTCGGACAGCTCGCCCATCCAGTCCTTGGACTTGCCGTCCGGCTTGCCGAACTCTTCAGGGTGCATGTCCATGAAGCGGGCGACTTCCTTGAGCACGTCCTTGTCTTCGTTGGAGAACGCCATCTCGCCGCGCGCGTCGCGGGCCGGGTTGCCGGTGGGCTTGAGCAGGTTGTCGAGCTTCTCCTCGCCCAGGCTGCCCAGCAGCGACGACAAGAGGTCCTGCACGCCGCCACCGCCACCGGTGCCGCCGGGCATGGGGTTCCAGCCACCGCCGCCGTTGCCGCCCGGCATCGGGTTCCAGCCCCCGCCGCCGTTGCCGCCGCCGAACTGGCCGCCGTTCTGCAGGCCGCCGCCCAACATATCCTTGATCAGCCCTTCCAGGCCTTTGGTGAAGGCGGCCTTCTCTTCGCCGTTGAGGTAGTTGTCCTCGCTCAGCTCATCGCGCCAGCTGCGCACCTTGCCGTTGGCGTCGTCGGGCTTGCCGAACTTGCCGGGGTTCTTGTCCATGTAGTCGGCGATCATGCCCAGCAGCGGGTTTTTCGCGTCGCGGATATTGGCGCCGTTGCCGTTCTTCTCGAACAGCGCCTGGCTCAACAGCTCAGCGATCTGCCCGGCGGCGTTGCCCGAGCCGCCCTGGGATCCGCCCATGCCCGGCAGGCTGAAGCCGCCCTGGAACGAACCGCCTGGAGGGAGTGTTAACGCAGTGGAAAACATAAGGTGCTCCTTGCCTGGATTGCCCGAGTCATGGCCCTTCCGGCCAAGGCCGGAAGGGCCTGTGACCACTTAGTAGTTGATCGCCTTGCCGGTCTGCTGGGCGGCGTTCTGCGCCTTGGTGGCGGAGTCCTGGTAGGCGCTGGCGATACCGTTGACGGTATCGGTCATCATCTTGTTGGACTGGGCCTGGGCGTTCATGGTGGTGGTGGCTGCTGCAGTGGCGTCCATCTGTTGCATGGCAGCCATCGAAGCGCCAAGGGATGCGGTACCGGCCATAGTGTTTACTCCTGATAATCGATTGTTGTTTGAGCACCGGATGGTGTTCGAACAATGAGTGGTCGATTCTCGGAAGCGGTTCCATGGCGAACGCGATTTGGCCGGTGCGGCAGGTTCCGGGCGTCGGTTGACGGACGGCGGGCGTCAGAGTTCGGGCGAGTCGATGCTCAGGCTTTTCATGCGGTGATAGAGCGTGCGGCGCGGAATGCCCAGCTCGCTGACCACCGAATCGATGCACTTGGCGTGACGCGACAGGCAATCCATGATCAGGGTCTTCTCGAACAGCCGCAGGTGGCTCTTGAGCGGTGCGGCCTGCCGGCACGGCGGCGAAGGGTCGTCGGTCTGCAGGGCAGGCATGCCCAGCACGAAGCGTTCGGCGGCGCACTTGAGTTCGCGGATGTTGCCCGGCCAGCGGTGGCTGAGCAGGCACTTGAGCAGATGCGGGTCCGGGGCCGGCATCGGTTGCCGGTGGCGTTCGGCGGCCTCGCTGACGAAGCGCTGGAACAGCGGCTGCACGTGCTGGAGGCGCGAACGCAGGGTCGGCAGCTGGATCTTGATCACGTTGAGGCGAAAGAACAGGTCGCGGCGGAACTTGCCCTCTTCCACCAGTTTCTCCAGCGGCGTCTGGGTGGCGACGATCACCCGCAGGTCCAGCGGCACGAAGCGGGTCGAGCCCAGGCGTTCGATGCCGCGCATCTCCAGCACCCGCAGCAGCTTGGCCTGGAGCAGCAGGGGCATGCTGTCGATCTCGTCGAGGTACAGGGTGCCGCGGCTCGACGCCTCGATGTAGCCGGCCCGCGACTTGGAGGCGCCGGTGTAGGCGCCGGCGATGACCCCGAACAGCTCGCTCTCGGCCAGTTGCTCCGGCACCGCCGCGCAGTTCAGGGCCACCAGCTGGCCCTCGCGCCCGGACAGTTCATGGATGCGCCGGGCCAAGGTGTCCTTGCCGGTGCCGGTCTCCCCCTCCAGCACCATGTCGACCTTCAACGGTGCCGCCTTTCTGATAAACGCTTGCAAGGTGCCCACTGTGTCGAGAACTTCATGTTCCCATTGCACGGAGTGGTTGTTCGAAAAGCCCCCAGTCATCTTGTTCCCTCACGATGATGATCACTTCTGTCGGGATCGAGGAATACAGGGACGCCGCGCCTTCTTTAATCCGAGCATCGGAAGGTCGATGGACGTCAGAAACTTACGCGTATGCCTGCGACACCATTGTTTTTTTCAGGGCGGTGTTGATAGCGGCAGATACCCGTCACCTGCCTGCGCGTTCATGTCCCCCCATTGTTCAGTGCGTAATCCAGGACCGGACGCCGCTGCGGGTGCGCCGGCCGCTCTCCTGCGGCAAGGCCGCAGTCTAGCGCCGGGTGGGGGCGTGGCGAAATTGAAATTCGCCGCAAAAGCCATAGAAACTCTCAATCCGCCGACAATTTCGGCGGATCGAGGCGGCGCAAACGGCGTCTGCGGTGAAAGCGTTGCGCTTTCGCGGGGAGGATCGGGGAAACGGCCCAGGCGCAGGTCAGCCCTGCTCAAACCCTCGGGCCAGCTCCCAGTCGGTGACGCGCCGATCGTGTTCGGACTGCTCCCACCGTGCGGCATGGACGTAGTGGTCGACCACCTCGTTGCCCAGCGCCTCGCGCAGCCAGGTCGACCCCTGGGCGATGTCGGTGGCGTGGCGCAGGGTCTTCGGGATTTGCGCAAGTTCGCGGTCGCGGTAGGCATCGCCGACGAACGCGGGCGACAGGGGCAGGTTCTCGTCGATGCCCGACAACCCCGCCGCGATCAGCGCGGCGAACGCCAGGTAGGGGTTCAGGTCGGCGCCGCCGATGCGGCATTCGACCCTGGCCGCTTCGGTGCCTTCGCCGCAGACGCGGTAGCCCACGGTGCGGTTGTCATGGCTCCAGGCGACCTTGGTCGGCGCGAACGTGTCGCTCTGGAACCGCTTGTAGGCGTTGATCGTGGGCGCCAGAAACAGGGTGATGTCCTGGGAATACTTCAACAGGCCGCCCAGGTAGTGGCGCATCAGGTCGGACATGCCGTGCGCCTCGGGGTCGCCGCGAAACAGCGCCTGCCCGTCCAGCGACCACAATGAGGCGTGCACGTGGCTGGAGGAGCCCGCCAGGGTGTCGCTCCACTTGGCCATGTAGGTGATGGACTTGTCGTGCAGGGCCGCGATTTCCTTGCTGCCGTGCTTGATGATCGTGTGATGGTCGGCCATCACCAGCGGGTCGGCGTAGCGGACATTGATTTCCCCCTGGCCCCGTCCGCCCTCCCCCTTGGTGCATTCGATGCTGATGCCGGCGCCGTGCAGGCCGTTGCGGATCGGGCGCATCACCGATTCCTGCCGGGTGGTCGACAGGATGTTGTAGTCCTGGTTGTAGCTGCCGAAGGTCTTCGGATCGGCGTAGCGACGGGCCGACAGGGTCTCGTAGGGTTCGTCGAACAGGTAGAACTCCAGCTCCGAGGCGAAGCAGGCGCGCAGCCCCCGGTCGGCGAGCCGCTGCAACTGGCGCTGCAGGATTTGCCTCGGCGAATGGGCCACGGGCCGGCCGTGGTGGTCGAACACGTCGCAGATCACCAGCGCGGTGGCCGTCAGCCACGGCAACCGCCGCAGGGTGGACAGGTCGGGCCTGAGCAGGAAATCCCCGTACCCCTGCGCCCAGCCGGCGCTGAGGTAGCCCGGCACGGTCGCCATCTCGACGTCGTCGGCCAGCAGGTAATTGCAGGCGTGGGTTTCATGATGGCCGTGGCGGACAAAGAAATCGCCGTGGAACCGCTTGCCCATCAGGCGTCCCTGCATGTCCACCAGGCACACCAGCACGGTATCGACGGTGCCGGAGGCGACCGCGTGTTTCAGTTCATCGAACGTCATGCTCATGTGTGTTCACCCGACGGTCAGAAGGTTATTTGCACCACAGCAGCTCCGAGGCGCGTGGCACGGTGTGCGCAGGCCGGACCACGGAAGGCGTGAACCTGTCGCTGCCGATCCTCTTCGGATCGGCCGCCGTGGTCTGGTAGATCTGCGTGATCCAGTTGGCGAACAGCAGGTGCGCATGGCTGCGCCACTGGTTCTTCGGCGGGCGGGTTTCGCAGTCGTCCGGGAAATAGTTCCTGGGCAGGCGGATGTCCTTTCCGGCGTCCCGGTCGCGGAAGTATTCGTCGGCCAGCGTGTGCGAGTCGTACTCGATGTGGTTGAAGCAATGCAGCGAGTGGTGCCTCGGGTCGTCCAGCAGGCAGATCCCGGTGTCCGGGGAATCGATCAGCACGCGCAGGCCGCTGCCGGCGGGAATGTCGCTGCGGCGCATTTCCGTCCAGCGCGACACCGGCACGGTGAAGTCGTCGGAGAACCCCTTGAGATAGGGTGACCCGCTGCTCAGCCCATGGTGCCTGAACACGCCGAAGGCCTTTTCGCCCAGCGCATGCTTGGGCATGCCGTGAAAATAGTGCACGGCGGCCTGGGCACCCCAGCAGATGTTGAAGCAGCTGTGCACATGGGTCTGGGTCCAGCGCAGGATGCTGGTGAATTCGTCCCAGTAGCTGACGCTTTCGAACGGGATCGTTTCGATCGGCGCACCGGTCACGATAAAGCCGTCGAACGTCTGCTCCTTGATGTCCGACCAGGCGCGGTAGAACGACGACAGATGCTCCAGCGGCGTGTTCCTGGGCGCGTGGTTGCTGATCTTGACCAGCGTCAGCTCCACCTGCAGCGGTGTGGCGCCGAGCAGCCGGGCGATCTGGATTTCGGTGCTGATCTTGTTGGGCATCAGGTTAAGCAACCCGATCCGCAACGGGCGCTGCAGCGGCTGCGCGACGTGGTCTTCGTCGGTCACCGTGACGCCTTCCGTCGCCAGGGCGGTCACCGCCGGCAAACCTTTGGGGATTCTGATCGACATAGGCTTCCAAGCCTCCGTAAAGGGTTCGCACGCGTGTTCGGTCTCAGCGTGAACGTCAGTGGCCGGTGGCGGCTGCCCTGGCCTCGCCGATGATCAGGTCGGCGGCCTTCTCGCCGACCATCATGACCGTGGCGTTGATGTTGACCGAGACCATCGCCGGGAACACCGACGCGTCGCAGACCCGCAGCCCCGACACGCCCTTGACCTTGAGGTCCGGCGTGAGCACCGCGAGGGGATCGTCCGCCGCACCGGCCCGGCAGGTGCCGGAAGCGTGGTAGTAGGTCTGGCAGTTGTCGCGGATGTACTGGCGCAGCTCGGCCTCGCTCTGCACGTCGGGGCCTGGCGCCAGCTCCCGGCGGATGATGCTCCCCAACCCCTGCGTCTGCCCCAGCCGGCGGCAGAACCGGACGCTGGCCAGCAGCACGTCCTCGTCGTGGCCCTCGGCGTCGGACAGGTAGTTGAGCTCGATGGCCGGCGGCACCGCGATATCCGCCGAGGTGATGCGCACCTCGCCGTGGCTGCGGCTGATGGCCACATTGGGCTCCAGGGCGATGACGGTCCGGGGTTTGGGGGCCGACGCTTCGTACTCGTCGCCGAACCTGCCGTTGACCCAGCCGGCGGTGAGGCCCAGCTGGATCTGGCTCTCGGCCGACGCGCCGTCCGGCCGGGTCTTCAGCATCGCGATGGCTTCGTAGGGGGTCACGTCCCATTCGGGCACCGCTTCGGCCGTCTCGAAGATCACCGGCACCGAATAGTGGTCGACCAGGTGCTTGCCGACGCCGGGACTGTCGTGGACCACGTCGATGCCCAGGTCGCGCAGCGCCGCGCCGTCGCCGACGCCGGAAACCAGCAGCAGCTGCGGCGACTGGATGCTGCCGGCGCACAGGAGGATCTCCCGCCGCGCCCCGAAGCGTCCCTTGTCGGTGAGGCAGGCGCTGGCCACCGTGCCGGTGAACTCGATCCGCGTCACCTGGGTGTCGGTGAGGATCTTGAGCCGGTCGTGCCCCTCGCCCAACGGATGCAGATAGGCGACCGACGAGGAACTGCGCAGCCGCCCTTTCGCGTTCAGCGTCAGCATGCCGATGCCGGGCCCGACCCCTTGGCTGAAATCCACCTTCGGCAGGCCCAGTTCGACGCCCGCCTCAAGGAACGCCCGGGAGACCGGGTGGCGCTCCGGACGTCGCTCGACGGTGATGCGCTCCTTCTGGCGCTCGAAGTACGGCAACACCTCCTCCCCCGACCAGCCGTCGGCGCCGAGGTCGCGCCAGGCGTCGAAGTCCGCGGGCGGCGGCACCAGGTAGGCGCAGTCGTTGTGGTTGCCGCAGCCGCCGAGCATCCGGGCCCGGGAGTACGTGAGGCGCCGGTCGGAGTGACGCGTCGGCTCCGCCAGAAACCCCCAGTCGGTGCGGGCATCGAGTTCGAACAGGCGGGAGATGTCCATCATCGCCGGCACGCCCTCGTCCGCCGGCCCCGCTTCGATGAGCAGGACTGAACCGATGTCCGCATCGGCGAGCCGCCGCGCGATGATCGAGCCCGCGCTGCCGCCGCCGATCACAATGTAGTCGTAGGTCATGCGCTCTGTTCCTTGTGCTGTGCTGTTGAGCCGTTGGCCGTCCTTGGGTGCTGCGCCTCAATAAGGCAACAGCACCAGACACAGTGCGACCACTGCGTAAATCACCCCGGTGATCCGGTTCAGTGCGGTTTTGTTGTCGAACGCTGCCCGCGCCTTGTGCGCGAGGAACATGTAGCCGCCGTAGATCGACAGCGAGATGACCATCGCGGTGACGCTCAGGGCGATGGCCTGGGTGCTGTACGAAAAGTGCGGGCTGATGAAGCTGGGATAAGTGAGCAGGCTCGCCAGCCATCCTTTGGGGTTGGTCAGCGAGACCAGGAAGGAATCGACGAACATCTGCCGCGGGCTGGAGTTCTCGGCCTTGGCGTCGCTCGGCCCGGACTTGGAGAAGAACGCGCTCAAGGCGAGCCAGGCCAGGTAGATCGCGCCGATCCAGCGCAGGTACGTGAGGATCCAGCGGTTGTCGTGGATGAGCAGGCCGACGCCCGACAGCACCACCGTCGCGTGCACGGCGGTGGCCAGCCCGAAGCCCAGCGCACCGGGCAAGGTCGTGCGCAGGCCGTGCTTGAGCGCCTGCGCCACCGCGAAGGCAACGTTGGGGCCGGGCACCGCGACCGCCGACGTGAAAGCGACCGAAAACAGCAACAGCAAATGAAAATCCATAGATCCGCCAATGGGCTTGTAGGGTTGATCGAACGGGGCTTGAGGCCGGACGGCTGAATGCCTAGGCGGATTCGCGCTCCTTCGCTTGGTAAACCAGGCATGCATCGGCGAAAGCCTTGAACAGCTTCTGGCTGGTCGCGTCGTTGGCGGCGTGCCATTCGGGGTGCCACTGCACGCCGAACTGGAAGGTGTCCGAGGTCGCGTAGGAAAGCGCTTCGATCACGCCGTCCTGCGCCACCGCTTCAGGCCGGACACCCGGCGGCACCGCCGTGATGCCTTGGTTGTGCAGCGAGTTAACCTGCAATTCCACCTCCCCGACAAGAGACGCCAGCCATCCCCCGGCGACGACGCGCACACTGTGCGCCGGCAGGTACTGCTGATCGCGGGGCACGTCGGGGTTCTCGCTGTGCACGACCGCCCCGCCCAGCGCCTTCAGGTCCGCATGCAGCGCACCGCCGCGGTGCACGCTCATTTCCTGAAAACCGCGGCAGATGCCGAGCACCGGCATGTCCAGTTCGAGGGCGACGGTCAGGGCGGCGCTGGAGAGGCGATCCCTCGGCCGGTCGCGCTCTTCGGGGATCACATCGTCCGCCCCGCGGTTCCACGCCCGCGGTTCGCCGGCGAAGATTGCGGGATCGAGGTTCGACTCGTCACCGGTCAGCACCAGGCCGTCCAGTCGACCCAGCACCCGGCGCAGCCTGGACACGCTGACGTCCCACGGCTGGTCGCCGTCGACGGTCGGCAGGATCACGCACTCGACCGGCCCGTGCCGCTCCAGCGCCTCGATGTAGCGCCGCCGCAACCGCTCGCGGTGGACGCCGTCGAGCAGTTGACGGTTGGCGGTCACTCCGACGACGGCGCGCCTTGGCTCCTGCAGCGGGCCGGTCATCGTGCCTGCCCCGCCGTCGCCAGGTCGGCGGGCTGCGCCTCGTAGAGCCGCCGGTTGCGCTCCAGCAACTGCCGTATGACGCTGGGCTGCCCTTGCGGACCTTTCACGAACAGGCCGCCCCAGGTCGCGGCGACTTCGGCGTAGTCCGGATCCCGCAGGCGGATCTGCTGCGCACGCTTGAGCAGCCAGAACGGCACACCGGGCGAGAGATGGTGCTCCAGGTGGTATTCGTCGTAGTTCACGCCGAACAGCACCCGCTCGATCAGGTTGCCTTTGCGGTTGCGGGTGAGATGGATGTTCTGCTCTTCGGTCTCGCACAGGGGCGAGTGCTCGGCGATCTCGGTGAACCAGCCCAGGATCTGGAACGTGGTCAGGTAAGGCACCAGCCAGAACAGCACCAGCCAGTGCAGCGCGCCCGCCAGGGCGAAACCGGCGACGACGATCACCCAGAACGCCACGAACCCGTAGGCGTCGAGTTTGGCGCCTCGGCGGTCGACGGCCTTGTCTTCCTTGTCCGAGATCAGGAACCGGTTGTGCCACAGGTATTTCAGGTAGCGCAGCGTGGCGCCGCCGAAGATCGCCTTCCAGACGATCGAATTGCGGTACTCCCGAGGCTCTCGGACCTCGTACACGCCGCTGCGGATGAAGAACTGCAGGTCCGGGTCCTTGTCCGGATCGCCCAGGTGCGGGTGGTGCAGGTGCACATGGGAGACCCTGTAAGCCCAGTGCCGCTGGAAGATCGGGTAAGCGGCGAAGGTGGTGCCGAGGAAATGGTTCCAGCGCGTGTTCTTCGCCAGGATCCGGTGCGCGGCGTCGTGGGAGATCGTGGTCAGGCCGCGCTGGTGCGCGCCGATGATCAGCACCGCGACCGGGTACAGCCACCAGCTGATCTGCACCGTGGCGAAGGCGCACGCCAGCACCACCAGATAGTCCTTGAGCACGTACAGCGCACCGGTGAGGTTGTCGGGACGCAGTTGGGCCAGCTCCCGCGTGATGTCGCGGGAAAAGTGGAAGGTCTTGAATTTCCTGTTGCGCAGTTTCCAGTCCTGGGACGTTTCCATGGGGCGTCTTCCTTGGCGGATGGGGTCAGATGGCATCGAGCCCGCGCTTGATGTCGTCGATCACGTCGTTCACGTTTTCGATGCCGACGCACAGCCGGATCGAACCGTCGTAGATCCCCGCCGCCTCGCGCTGCTGCTTCGGCACGGTGGTGTGGGTGGTCGAGACCGGGTGCGTCACCAGAGTCCGCGCGTCGCCCACGTTCGACACGTGGTACAGCAGACGGATGTTCTGGATGAAGGTGCGGCCGGCGGTCTCGTCCTCCAGCTCGAACAGGATCATGGCGCCGTGTCCCACCTTCGGGTCGATCAGCTCATCGACCAGCTCGCGCTCCTGGCCGGTGGCGAGCCCCGGATAGGAAACCCGGCGCACCTTGGGGTGGCCCTGCAGGAACCTGGCCACGACGGCCGCGTTCTCGCAGTGGCGCTGCATGCGCAGGTGCAGCGTCTCCAGGCCCTGGATCAACTGGAAGCTGTTGAGCGGGCTGATGGCCGCGCCCGTGTCGCGCAGCCAGGTCATCCGGGCCTTGAGCAGGAAGGCGCTGGCGCCGAGGTCGCCGAGCTTGTCCACCGCTTCGCGCCAGAGAATGCCGCCGTGCGCCTCGTCCGGTTCGTTGAACAGCGGGAAGCGGCGCGGCTCGTCGAACGCGAAGCGGCCGTTGTCGACCACCAGCCCGCCCAGCGTGGTGCCGTGCCCGCAGATGTACTTCGTCGCCGAATAGGTGGTGATCGCGGCGCCCAGCGCCCCGGGCCGGCTCACCAGCGGCGTGACCGTGTTGTCGACCACCAGCGGGATCCCCAGCCGCTGGCCGATTTCGGCCAGGGCCGCCACCGGCAAGGGGATCAGGCAGGGATTGGAAAACGTCTCGCCGAAGAACGCGATGGTGCGGTCGTCGGCCAGGGCCTCGAACGAGGACGGCTCGCGCGGATCGGCCGAGCGGGCCTCGATGCCCAGGCGCTTGAACGAGTTGAACAGCAGGTTCCACGAGTTCCCGTACAGGTACTTCGACACCACCACGTTGTCGCCGGGCTTTCCGCTGCTCAGGTTGACCAGGGCCAGGAACGTCGCCGCCTGCCCCGAGGCCACGGCCAGCGAATCGCGGCCGCCGTCCACTGCGGCATAGCGCTGCTCCAGGATGCGCGTGGTCGGATTGATGATCCGGGTGTAGGTGAAGCCGTCTTCCTTGACGTTGTACACGTCGGCGATCTTTTGCAGGTCGCCGTCGAGCTCATAGGCCGAGGACAGGTAGATCGGCACGGCCACCGACTTGGTCACCGGGTCATGGCGGTAGCCGGCGTGCAGCAGTGCGGTCTCTGCGGACAGTTGCGAACTGGGAAGGTATCGGGACATGTCACAAGGCCTCTTTGATGAGTTCGGGTTCGGAGTGGGCCGACGCCTTCGCGGCGCTGCCGGCGCCCTCGAAGAAATCGCGGAACGCGGTGGTCAGCAGCAGGATCCACGCCGGCCGGATGGCCCCGATGCAGCCGATGCGGAAACTGCGCGTCTGCGGATGCAGCTTCGAATAGATGTAGAGGTTGTACCTGGCCAGGTGCAGGTACAGCGCATCGAAATCCTTCTGGGTGTTGATCAGGCCCCGCGCCGTGAGCGCCAGGCACACGGGTGAGCGCGCCTGGACGTTGAGCAGCGGCGCCGCGTAGCGCCCGATGGCCCGGACGATCTCGTCGCGCACCGCGCCGTAGCGTTCGCCGCGGCGGACCACGCCCTCCGCGCTGAGCCCTTCCAACGCTTTCGCGCAGGCCTGGATCACATGGGTGGGCGGCGTGGAGCGCCATTCGCCGTTCTGTTCGAGCGACTGCCACTGATCGCGCACATCCAGGACAAACGAATTGACCGGATGCCCCGTGCCCGCCAGCAGCGCCAGCGAGGCGATGACGAACGCCACGCCCGGCGGGCCTTCGATGCATTTGTTGCTGGACGTCACCAGGACATCGAAACCGGTGCGCCGGGCGCTGATGTCGACGGCGCCGAAGGAACTCATCGCATCGATGACCGTGCGCACGCCGCGCTGGCGGGCCAGCTGCACGATGGCGTCGAGCGGGTTGATGACTCCGGTGGTGGTCTCGCAGTGCACGAAGCACAGGTGGGTGATGGCCGGGTCGCGATCCAGGTGCGCGGCGATGTCGGACACCGAGAGCGGCTCGTCGCTCGACGCCCTCAGGCTCGCGGCTTGAATGCCGCGCAACTGGAGGATCTTGAGGATCCGCTCGCCGTAGATGCCGTTGATGCAGACCAGGGGCCTGGCGGTCGAGCCGATGAACGTCGCCAGCGCGGCCTCGATGCCGTAGGTGCCGCTGCCCTGGATGGGAACCACCGAATGGGTGCCGTTGCCGTCGATCAGGTCGAGGATGCGTTCGCGCACGGACGCCGTGATGTCTTTGAAACTTTGATCGCGCGAACCCATATCGAACTGCATCTGCGCTTTGACTTCATCGCTCAATGCCAACGGGCCGGGTGTCAACAGGAAATGATGCTGTCCAGACATATAACGCTCCTTATTATATGCAGATGCGAAATCAACTCCGGCGCAACGCAAAAACGGTGAACACTGTTCGAGTCGCGAGCGTGGAAGCTCAGCGGCTCTACGGTGTTCACCGTTTTGACGGGTGCACAGTTAGTTAGCCAGCAAGGATGTTCAGGAACTTAACGCGATAGTTCAGGCGGCACGGTCATCCATGATCGAAAGTGGATCAATCCATTCATTGACTTCTGATGTTTGCCTGCCCCGGATCATTTGGATCCATTCTCGGGCAGGTGTCGAAACAGTAGAAGGCGACGTATATAGCGTCAAGGTATTTGGCTGCGAACCAATATATTAAAAATCCATATACATATACTTCGTTCCCTATGTTTTCGGCGGCGTGTTCATGCCTCTGCCGTGCCTCGTCGAGCCTTCTCCACGCCGTCAGCCATCCGCCGCGCCTCTTCGCGCAGCACCTGGCAAAACGCGTCGACGCTGGCCGACGGCGGCCGGTGTTGCGGTCGGATCAGCATCACGCGGTACGGCACCGACAGGCTCAGCGGACGGATGAGCAGATCCCGCCCGGCCTCGGCCAGCGCGGTCAGCGGGTTGATGACCGCCACGCCCAAGCCTTGCCTGACCATGGCGCAGACCGACGCCGCGTTGCCCGTCTCGATCACGGTGCGGCGGTCCACCTGGGCCTGGCGGAAGTGCGCGTCGAGGGTCTGCCGGTAAATGTCCAGGCTGGCCAGGTTGATGAAGTCGACCCGGTGAAAGTCCTCAAGCGCCAGCACCGGCTTGGCCAGCAACGGGTGCCCCGGCGCCAGGACGCAGACCAGGTCCGCACTGAACAGCAGTTCGCCGCTCGTGCCGCGGGGGATCTGCTCCACTTCGGTCAGCCCCAGGTCGTACTGCTGGGTGACCAGCGACTCCTCCAGCAAGGGCGATTCCTGGGCGACGATGCTGACGCTGACGCCCGGATGCGCCTGATGGAAACCTCGGCAGGCCCTGGGCAGGAACGTTTGCGAAAACAGCGGCAGGCAGGTGAGCTCCAGGCGGCCGTGCTCGAAATTGCGGATCGACTGCGCATAACGGTCGATGCGCTCAAGGCCCACATAACAGCGCTCGACCTCCTCCAGCAGCATCAGGGCCTGGGCGGTGGGCCGCAGCCGCCCGCCTTCGCGCTCGAACAGGCGCAGGCCCGACACCTGCTCAAGCCGCGCCAGTTCGCGGCTGACGGTCGGCTGCGAGGTGAGCAGCAACCGCGCCGCGCCGGTGACGCTGCCGGTCTGCATGATGGAGCGGAACACTTCGACGTGGCGCAGGGTGATTTTCACTCGGGGTTCCTGATTCGAAAGGCTATGTCCATATCAAATATGAATGGCCTCGCAAACAAAAGGTATTTTTCCAGATGGGCAACGCAAGGCATCCTGACCCGAACTGTCCGTTGAGCCCTTGCCATGACCTCCTCTTCTCTGTTTCCGCTGTTGGCCGACAGCGCCCGAACCCACGGCACCCCGCTTTGGACCTACGACGCCGCGACGATCCTGGAGCGGATCGGACGCCTGCGGGTGTTCGACACCGTCCGCTACGCGCAGAAGGCCTGCTCCAACCTGCACATCCTGCGCCTGATGCGCGAGCAAGGCCTGCACGTGGACGCCGTGTCCCTGGGCGAGATCGAACGCGCCCTGCTCGCCGGGTTCCAGGTCGGCGGCTCGCCGGCGGGCATCGTGTTCACCTGCGACCTGTTCGACCGCAAGACCCTTGAGCGCGTCGTCGAATTGGGGGTGGAGGTCAACGCCGGTTCCATCGACATGCTGCGCCAGTTGGGCGAGCGTTCGCCGGGCCACCGCGTATGGCTGCGGATCAATCCGGGGTTCGGCCACGGCCACAGCCGCAAGACCAACACCGGCGGCGAGAACAGCAAGCACGGCATCTGGCATGAAGACCTGCACGAGGCCCTGGCCGTCATCCGCGCGTTCGGCCTGAAGCTGGTGGGCGTGCACATGCACATCGGCTCCGGCGTGGATTATTCGCACCTGGAAGAAGTCGCGCGTTCGATGGTGCAACAGATCAAAGGCCTGGACCAGGACATCGAGGCCTTCTCCATCGGCGGCGGCCTGTCCACGCCCTACCGTCCGGGCGAGGCCGCCGTGGACGTCGAGCGCTATGCGCGCACCTGGGCGGTGGCCAAGAAGGAAATCGAAGCGCTGCTGGGCCATCCGGTGCACATGGAGATCGAGCCGGGCCGTTTCCTGATGGCCGAGTCGGGCCGGCTGGTGAGCGAGGTTCGGGCGGTCAAGCGCATGGGCAACCGCCACTACGTGCTGGTCGACGCCGGCTTCAACGACCTGATGCGCCCGGCCATGTACGGCGCCTACCACCACATGACGCTGCTCGACGCCGAAGGCCGCCCGGTTGACCGGCCGCAGGTGGACACCGTCGTCGGCGGCCCGCTGTGCGAATCGGGCGACATCTTCACCCAGGACGACCAGGAACTGCGCCCGCAACCGCTGCCCGAGGCCAAGGTCGGCGACCTGCTGGTGTTCCATGACACCGGGGCCTACGGCGCGTCGATGTCGTCCAACTACAACAGCCGGCCGCTGCTGCCGGAGGTGCTGTTCAGCGATGGCCAGGCCCGCCTGATCCGCCGCCGGCAGACGCTGGACGCCCTGTTCGAGCAAGAACAGGGGCTCTGAGCCTCACGCCCCCGGACCGAACGCGGCCCTGACGAAGTCCATGAAGCTTTGCAGCTTGGGCGTCAGCCGCCGGTCCGGCGCGTACAGCAGGTTCATCGGCGAAACCGGCACCTTGTACTGCGCCAGCACGCTCACCAGCGTGCCGGCGCGCAGCGCGTCCCTGACCAGCTCCAGCGGCAGCATCACCACCCCCAGCCCCGCCACGGCGGCGGCCAGCAGCGGGTCGCCCTGATTGATCGTCAGCCGGCTCTTGATCGGCACATCGACCACCCCCTCCGGCCCTTCGAGGCGAAAGTGCGAACGTCCGTCCGAATAGGCGAACGCCAGGCATTCGTGCGCCTGCAGGTCCTGGGGCGTATTGATCGCCGGCCGCCGAGCCAGATACGCCGGCGCCGCGCACAACACCATTCGGTACGGTTTGAGCGGCAATGCCTTCATGCCGCTGTCCGCCAGCTCGCCGATTCGAAACACCGCGTCGTAGCCGCCTTCGACCAGATCGACCAGCTCGTTGGACAGGGTCAGGTCCACCGACACCTGCGGATAACGCACCATGTACTCCAGCAGGCGCGGCGACAGCGTGCTCACGCCGAACGTCACCGGCGCGTTGATCCGCAGCCGTCCGCTGGGCACGCCGCGGGTCACGGCGGCCATCTCCTCGGCGGCGTCCACGTCAGCCAGAATCAGCTTGGCCCGCTCGTAGAAGGTGCGGCCGAAGTCGGTCAGGCTCTGCTTGCGGGTGGTGCGGTTGAGCAGCGAGACGCCCAAATGCTGTTCGAGCATTTTCACCTGCTTGCCGACCAGTTGCGGCGACAGCCTGAGCTCGTCGGCCACGGCGCTGAAGGAGCCCAGCTCCACCGATCTGACGAAGGTGGCCATCAACGTGAGGCGATCCATTGGAAACCCTGTGTTTCTAGTGTCGCGCCATCGTAGGGCTTTATCCGGCCCAGGCCAAAGACTAAATTGGGCGCCACGACACGGACGCACCGGGACCGCCCCGGTGCGCCGCCCCATCGATACAGCAGAGGTGCACATGGCCCGGATAGTCAGGATTCACGAGTACGGCGACGCAAGCGTCTTGAAACTGGAAGCGGTGGACGTGCCCGCCCCCGCCGCCGGCGAGGTGCAGATCCAGGTCAAGGCCTTCGGCCTGAACCGCGCGGAAGTCATGTTCCGCAACCACGCCTACCTGCAGGAAGCCGAGTTCCCCAGCCGGCTGGGCTACGAAGCGGCCGGCGTGGTGGCGGCGGTCGGCGCCGGCGTCAGCGGCTTCGCCATCGGCGACGCGGTCAGCCTGATTCCGCCGCTGGACATCGCCCGCTGGGGCACCTACGGCGAAGTGGCGAACGTGCCCGCCCACCTCACCGTCAAGCACCCGGACAACCTGTCCTTCGAACAGGCCGCCGCGTCCTGGATGCAGTACGTCACCGCGTGGGGCGCGCTGATCGAACAGGCGAAACTGACCCAGGGCGATGTGGTGCTGATCACCGCCGCCTCCAGCAGCGTCGGCCTGGCCGCGTTCCAGATCGCCCGCAGCGTCGGCGCGGTGCCGGTCGCCATCACCCGCACCCAGGCGAAGAAGCAGGCCCTGCTGGACGCCGGCGCCGCCCATGTGATCGTCAGCGACGAAGAAGACATCGTGGCGCGGGTCATGGCGCTCACCGACGGCCAAGGCGCCCGCGTGGTGTTCGACCCGGTGGGCGGCCCGGCCTTCGAAACGCTCACCCAGAGCATGGCCCGCGGCGGCATCCTGCTCGAATACGGCGCCCTGAGCCCGGAACCCACGCCGTTCCCGCTGTTCACCGTGCTGGGCAAGTGCCTGACGCTCAAGGGCTACCTGTACGCGGAGATCGTCGCCGACCCGGCCGTGCTGGAACGGGCCAAGGCGTTCATCCTCGACGGCCTGTCGTCGGGCGCGCTCAAGCCGGTCATCGCGAAGACGTTCGCGCTGGACGACATCCAGCAGGCGCACCGTTTCCTCGAGGCCAACCAGCAAGTCGGCAAGGTCGTCGTCACGGTCTGAGCCCCCTCCCCAAGGAGCCCGATGCCTGCATCGGGCTTCCACCATTTCTGGGATATCGCCTTGCGCTCTTCGCTATAACCTTAAAAGCGGCCGCGAATTAGACTGGCGCGAACGTCGTTCGCACCGCGATTTAAGGAAGAAAGCATGCAAGACATTTTCAGCATCAACTGGTTGCTCTGGCTGTCGACCATGGTGCCGCTCACCCTCAGCGCAGGCCCCGGCAACCTGATGGTCGCCACCTCCGGCGCGCAAAGCGGCGTGCGCCGCTCGGTGCGGTTCATCGCCGGTCTCGACATCACCTATTTCCTGATCGCCGTGCTGGTCGGTCTGGGGCTCTACCACACGCTGATGAACCACCCGACGCTGGTCTGGGGCCTGCAGGTGGCAGGCAGCCTGTACATCCTGTGGCTGGGTGTGCGCCTGCTACGCCGTCCGCTGAAGGCACCCGGCGACAAGACCCTGCACCTGCAGTTTCGCGACGGCATCTTCGTGCAGCTGGGCAACGTGCAAGGGATCGTCATGCTGCTGGTGATGTTCTCCACGTTCCTGCCCTCCGGCGAGACCAGCAGCACGGTGGTGCTGATCCTCAGCGCCGCGCTGATTTCGCTGAACTTCTTCTCCCACGTCATCTGGGTCTCGATGGGCTCGACCGTGCAGAAACTGATCCGCTCGCGGCCCCGGCTGCTGGTGGCGCAGAACGCCGCGTTCGGCCTCATGCTGATCGCGGTCGCCGTGTGGATCTTCCTGCGCATCGGCCCGCTGTGAGGACTGCCCATGACCCACGCCCAAGCGATCACCTTCGCCGCCCCCGGCAAACCCGACGTCCTGGCGCTGCGCGAGCTCAAGCTCCGCGCCCCCGGCGACGGCGAAATCACCGTCGCCATCGAGGCGGCCGGGGTGAACTTCATTGACCTGCACCGCCGCTCCGGCGCGCTGGACGACGGCTCGCCGTTCCCCCGCTGCCTGGGCATGGAAGGCGCCGGCCGCGTCATCGAATGCGGGCCGCAGGTGCAGGGGCTCGTCCCCGGCGACCGGGTCGCGTTCGTCGACGGCTCGACGGGGAGCTACGCCAGCCACGCCGTGCTGCCGGCCGCACGCGCCATCCGCCTGCCCGACGGCGTGACCACGGAGGTGGCCGCCGCCCTGATGTTCAAGGGGCTGACCGTCGAGTACCTGACTCACCGCTGCATACCCGTGGCCCCCGGCGACTGGGTGGTCTGGCATGCCGCCGCCGGCGGCGTGGGCAGCATCGCCACGGCCTGGCTGAGCGCCCGGGGCCTGCACGTCATCGGCCTGGCGTCCAGCGAAGACAAAAGACGCCAGGCGCTCGCCGCCGGCTGCGTGGCGGCCTTCGACGCCGAGGCGCCGGACACGCTCAGGCACATCCGCGAACTGACCGCGAACAAGGGCGTCCACACCGTGTTCGATTCCGTGGGGCGCGCGACCGTTGAACTGTCGTTGGCGTGCCTGCGCCAGCGCGGCCACCTGGTGTCGTTCGGCAACGCGTCCGGCGACGTGACCGGGTTCAACCTCTCCCGGCTGGGGCAGATGGGCTCGCTGCATGTGACGCGGCCGTCCATCAAGCACTACATCGGCCAGGACAGCGAACTCGCCGACGCCGCGCAGCGCGTGCTGCGTGCCTTGTCCGACGGCGCCATCCGCCCGCCCGCCATCACCCGCCTGCCGTTGGCCGACGCCGCCGAGGCGCACCGCAGGGTGCAGGACCGGGAAACCTGCGGCTCCCTGATCCTTACGCCCTGACCCGCCGGCAGGACGGCCGTCAGTGGATCGCGGCCGTCCTCCCGCTCAGCAGCTCCGTCAAGTAGTCCACCACCCGGTCGACCCGACCGATGCCCTGCGTCGCCTGATTGCGCAGCAGCCAGACCTCGGAGCTGTGCGACGGGCCGTCGGCCAGCACCCGGCGCAGGCCCGACTGGTGCGCGACATAGACCGGCAGCGCGGCGATGCCGAGGTCGGCTTCGACGGCCTTGAGCTGACCGTTGAGGTTGGACACCCGCATCCACGGCTTCTGCTCGGCGCTCACGTCGCTCAGCCACTGCGCCAGCGGCATGTAATCCATCTCCTCGGTCCAGCCGATCAGCCGGTGCCGCTTCAGGTCGGCCAGCGCCGACGGAAGCCCGTGGGCGGCGGCATACCCCTCGGAGCAGAACAGGCCCTGGGTCAGCGTCCCGACGCGCCGCATGGTGAAGTTGCCGTTCTCGGGCCTGCGCAGGCGGACGATGATGTCGCTGTGGCTCTGCGTGAGCTTGGAGGACACGGCCGAGTTGAAGAAGTCGAAGGTGATCTCGGGGTACTGCTCGCGGAACTGCGCCAGCGCAGGAATGATCAGGTGCGTGCCCATCAGTTCCGGGCAGTCGATGCGCACCTGCCCCGCCATCCGCTCGCCCGGTTGCGACATCTGCCGCTCGATCAGCTTGAAGCGCTCTTCCGTCTCCAGCGCCAACGGCAGCAGCGCCCTGCCCGCCTCGGTGAGGAAGTAGCCGTTGGTCTTCTTCAGGAACAGGGCGGCGCCGAGGGACTCCTCCAGCGCCGCGATTTTGCGTGACACCGTCGAGGCCGAAACCTTGAGCGAGACCGCGGCCTCGGTCACGTTGTTCGATTTGGCGACGAAGATAAAAACTTTCAGATCATCCCAATCCATGTCGATGATTTACCCAAAAATGAAAAATCGATCCCCACCTATTTCTGTTCGAAATAACAAGAGGTCACGTTAAAGTTTTTTGCATGGAGCAAAACCCTAGAGGAAACATGGATGATACGTAACTCGATGCGCCCGCTTCCAGGGTTCATGCAGCCGTTCTTGAGTTGGCTGACCGCCAAGCCCCTGCCGGAGGACCTCGACCGGGTCCGGCCGCTCAAACCGATGCACCATATCATCGTCTCCGCCGGGCTGATCGCCGGCGGCAGCTTGCTGGCCGGCGCAGGTTACATGCAAGGCAGCCTCTGGCTCTGGCTGCTGGGCTTCGTGCTGGCGACCGGCGGCATCAAACAGATGCAGGTGATGATCTGCCACAACTGCGCCCACGACATGGTCTTCGAGGACCGCGGGCGCAACCTGAAGGTCGGCCGGATCATTTCCGGCGTGCTGATGCTCAAGCCCTTCGACGTCTACAAGCATGAACACACGCTCCACCACAGTTCCAGGGCCCTTTTGACCGACGATGACGACACCCTGTCCTATCTCCAGGAAGTGGTGGGGCTCAGGCCGTCCGACAGCATCACCACCATGTGGACCAAGCTGGTGACCACCGCGCTGTCGCCCCTGGCCATCCTGCGCTCGTTCTGGGGCCGCGTGAAAGCCACCGCCGTGGCCGACAACCGCCGCGTCGCCCAATGGACGCTGATGTTCTGGATCGCCCTCGCCCTGCTGTCGGCCGCCCTGGGGCATTTCGATCTGTTCGTCATGGCCTGGGTCGTGCCGGTGTTCGCCGGCTATCACATCAGCACCACGTTCCGCCTGGCCGCCGAGCACACCTGGCCCAGCGTGGACGTGCTGGAGCGCCGCGGCATCGACTTCATCTGCGAGAGCACCACCGGCGTGTTCATCGGCGAGGAACTGCGCCTGCCGCAGAACGCGGGCCTCATCCGCCGCCAGGCCCTGATCGCCCTGTGGCTGGTGAAGATGCTGATGTTCCACCTGTTCGTGCGCCTGTTCGTGATGGTCGGCGACACGCCGTGCCACGACTTCCATCACCGCCGCCCACGGTCCGCCGACTGGCCGAACTACATCACCGCCCGCGAGCGGGACAGGCTCGAAGGCTCCAAACCCTTCCCCACCAACTACAGCGAAAACTGGGGGTACATCAATGCGGTGACCGCCAACTTCCGCAACTTCCAACGGGCGCTTCCGTACTACGCAAACAGGACTGCAACACAAAAGGGACTTTAACGATGATGTTCAACAAAACCGCTCTGCTCGCCACCGTGCCTTCCGACTCCCACAGCTGGAACCTGGTGTTCATGGAGTTCCTGCTCAACGACCTGGGCTACAAGGTCGAGAACCTGGGGCCCAACACGCCCATGGACGAGGTGATCGACCGGCTCAACCGCAAGGGCAACGCCATTGTCGTGGTCAGCACCGTCAACGGCCACGGCTACCTCGAGGGCGCGGAACTGGCCGAACGCATCCGCAGCGAGACCCGCCACGCGGGCGGCCTGTACATCGGCGGCAAGATCTGCACCGAGAACGATGACCGCACCATCGCCCGGCACAGCGAGACCCTGCGCGCGGCCGGCTTCGACGAAGTGTTCGACGACAGCGTGGCCGACAGCTTCGATACCTTTCAGGAACTGGTGACCGCTCAGCTGAATTCGACGCACACGCTGGAGAAGCGGGTCGCCCGCTGATCCGCCTGCGCCACCCACCCGGTTTCATGAAAAGGCTTACCGCATGATCGACTTCAACACGCATGTCCTTGAGCGCTTCGCCGCGCAAGGACCGGTGCTCCAGCCGCGCATGGGCTTCAGCGACCCGGCCCGGATGCAGGCCGGCCTGGAGGCCGTGGCCGCCAGCCGCGCCAACACCGTCTGCACCATCACCCTCGACGCGTTCACCCGGGTGAACAACCTCGAAGCGGCGCAACGGGCCATCGACAGCGCGTCGATGCTCAACGGCTACCCCATCGTCAACCACCGTGCCGACGACACCCGCGCGATGCTGGAGCGGATCTATTCCCGCCACCGCCTGCCGGTGCAGATCCGCCACGGCTCCCCCGATCCGCTGCACATTTTCGAGCGGATGGTCGAGATCGGCCTGCCCACCACCGAAGGCGGACCGATCTCCTATTGCCTGCCCTACAGCCGCACGCCGCTGCGCGAGGCGTTCGGCCATTGGGAGAAGGCCTGCCGGGTGCTGGCCGACGGGGTGGAGCACAGCCACATCGAGAGCTTCGCCGGCTGCATGATGGGCCAGATGTGCGACCCGGTGATCCTGGTGGCGCTGAACATTCTCGAAGGCCTGTTCCTGCGCTCCCACGGCATCAAGACACTGTCGTTCTCCTACGCCCAGGGCACCTCCCCGGTGCAGGACCGTGCGGCGGTGACCGCCCTGCAGGACCTGGCCGGCGAATACTTCGCCCCCGGCAGCTATCACTGTGTCGGCTATGTGTTCATGGGCTTCTTCCCGCGTTCGCTGGGCGGGTTCTGCCGGATCACCGGGGATGCGCTGGGGATGATCCGCGCCACCGGCGTGCAGCGGGTGATCATGAAGACCCCGGTGGAGTCGCGCCGCATTCCCCGGATCGAGGAGAACATCGCGGCGCTGGAGTACGCCGACTTCTGCCTGAACACAGAAGGCGAGCTGCCGGACATCCCGTTCGATGCGCAGGAGCATGCGCGCATCCTCGGCGCCGCCAGAAAGCTGATCGAAGGCACCCTCGCCCGCGACAGCGACCTGTCCGAAGCCATCCTCGATGCCTTCGACAGCGGGTTCCTGTCGATCCCGTACTGCCTGCACCCGGACAACCGGCGCAACGCCGGAACCGTGGTGACGGCGGAGAACTACTACCACGGGTTCGACGGCGAGCGCGTCGAGAATGCGTTCTCGTTCCTGGCGGCCCTTCGGCACAACATCCAGACCTACGACCGCGTGATGTGACAGCGCGGTTCTGCCCCCCCTAAACGCCCGACGCCCGCCTCGGGCGTTTTCTATTCGGGCAGCCCGGCCAGGCGCAGCCCTTCGACAAACCGGGCGGCGTCTTCGGGACGCTGGATCGGCAGCCAGTCCTTGAGCCTGGACACCCGCAGCGTGGGATCCAGCTCAAGCAGCCGCGCCATGACCTGCGCGGCCTTGTCCATCCGCCCGTTCAACGCATGGCAGGCAGCCATCAACGCCACCGCCGGCAACAGGCTGGGCAGGTTGCCGACCGACTGTTCGGCATAGCCGGCCGCGACCTCGAAGCGACCGGCGAAGAAATGGGCGATGGCCATGCCCACCTGCATGCGGAACATCTCCGGATCCAAGGGGCTCAGGCGCACCGCATGCTCCAGGTTCTGGATGGCGGCTTCGGTCTCTCCGCGCAGCGCGCGCAGAATGCCGCCCAGGTACCAGGCCGGGGCCAGGTTGGGGTTGAGCAGCCGGGCCCGGTCGAGCAAGGCGATGCCGCCGTCGACGTCGCCGGTCAGGTGGGCCAGGGCATGGCCGCTGCGGGTCAGGGCCACGGCGTCGTCGCGGCCCAGTTCCACCGCCATCCGCGCCAGCCGCGCGCCTTCGGCGATTTCCCTCGGCCGGTCGGTCATCCAGCCGTTGAGCTTGCGCCAGAAGTGGCACCAGGCGGCCATGCCGTAGGCGGACGCGAATTCCGGATCCAGTTCGATGGCGCGGTAGAACAGCGCGAGCGATTCGTCGATGGCCTCGCGGGTGGCGATGTGCAGTTTGGCCGTGGCGCGCAGGTAATAGTCGTAGGCATCGAGGCTGTCGGTGGGCTTGCGCTTGGCCCGCTCGATTTCCGCCCGCTCCAGTTGCGGGGCAATGGCGCCGACCACGCTTTCGGCGATCCGGTCCTGCAGCTCGAAAATGTCGTCGAGCAGGCCCTCGAAGCGCTCGGCCCACAGGTGCATGCCGCTGCTGGCGTCGATCAGCTGGCCGGTGAGGCGGATCTTGTTGCCGCACTTGCGCACGCTGCCTTCGAGCACGTAGCGCACGCCCAGCTCCTGGCCGACGCTGCGGGCGTCCACCGCCCTGCCCTTGTAGGTGAAGCTGGAGTTGCGGGCGATGACGAACAGCCAACGCAGGCGCGACAGCGCGGTGATGATGTCCTCGGCCATGCCGTCGGCGAAGTAGTCCTGCTCGGGGTCGCCGCTGAGGTTCTGGAACGGCAGGACCGTGATCGAGGGCTTGTCCGGCAGCAGGAGCGCCGGGCGCAGCGGCGTCGGCGGCGTTGCGGCGGGAACCTCGGGGTCGTCGCTCGGCTGGATCTCGCCGACGAAACGGTAGCCCTTGCGCGGCACGGTGCGCACCAGGCGCTGGTGCTCGCCGGTGTCGCCGATGGCCTTGCGCACGGCGTTGATGTGGCTGGTGACGGTGGACTCGGAGACGATCCGGCCGCTCCACACGGCATCGAGCAGCTCGTCCTTGCTCACCACCCGGTCGCGGTGGCTGACCAGCTGCAGCAGCAGATCGAAGACTTGCGGCCCGACGGTCACGGTCTGGCCGCGTTGGGTCAGCTCCCGGCGCTCTGGGTCGAGCACGTAGTCTTCGAACTTGAATGGCACGCTGGCGGTTCCCTGGTCGGACGCCCCCGGCGCGGAATCCGGGGTGGCAATGGGTTGGGTTCTCAATGGTACGGCAGAGCGTGCTCCGCCGCACCGGTCTGTGCGCCGGCCACGGCAGTTTGGACGCAAATCCACGCCGGCGCCAAGGCAAATCCAAGGCCGGGGCAAAGATTCCCGGCCGCCGCGAAGGCATCCTCGAAGCACATCGACAGCAATGGTTGCGGTCGGCAAGCGGAGAGTCGCCATGAAGATCGTCGTTATCGGAGGCACCGGCCTCATCGGATCGAAACTTGTGAAGAACCTGCGCGAGCGCGGCCACGAGGCGCTCGCGGCCTCGCCCAACACCGGCGTGAACAGCATCACCCGCGAAGGCCTCGCCGAAGCGATGGACGGCGCCCAGGTGGTGGTCGACGTGTCCAACGCGCCATCCTGGGAAGACCGAGCGGTGCTGGAGTTCTTCGAGACCTCCACCCGCAATCTGTTGGCCGCCGAGGCCGCCGCCGGGGTCCGCCATCACGTGGCGCTGTCGGTGGTGGGCAGCGAGCGGCTGCCGGACAACGGCTACTTCCGCGCCAAAGTGGCCCAGGAAAACCTGATCAAGGCCTCCGGCATGCCTTACAGCCTGCTGCGGGCCACGCAGTTCTTCGAATTCGTCGGCGGTATCGCCCAGTCGGCCACGGTCGGCGACGAAGTGCGCCTGTCGCCCGCACTGATCCAACCCATGGCCTCGGACGACGTCGCCGCCGCGCTGACCGACGTGGCGCTGGCCGCCCCGAGCAACGCCACCCAGGAAGTCGCCGGCCCTGAAGCCTTGCCGCTGGATGAGCTGGTCCGGCGCTATTTCCGCGTCACCGGCGATACCCGCAAGGTCATCCCGGACGTCCACGCGCGCTACTTCGGCGATGAACTCGATGACCAGTCGCTCACCCCCGGCAGCGCCAACCCGCGCCTGGGCCCGACCCGTTTCGAAGACTGGCTGGCGCAATCGACCGCGTCGGCCGCGCGCTGAACGCGCCCCCACCCACATTTGAAGGAGCACTGCCATGTTTAGCCGAATCCTGTTGGCCGCCACCCTGGCGGCCGTGTCGGTCACCGCTGCCTCGACGGCCTCGGCGGCCGAGCCGCAAGCGGGCAAGGTCACCGTGGTGTTCGACCGCGCCCTGCCCAACGTGCCGGGCAAGACCATGAAGGGCGTGCTGGTGGAATACGCACCGGGCGGGTCTTCGCCTGCGCACTTCCATCCGAAGTCGGCGTTCATCTACGCCACCGTGCTTGAGGGCGCCGTGCGCAGCAAGGTCGGCGATGCGCCGGAGAAGGTCTACAAGGCCGGGGAACACTTCGTCGAACAGCCGGGCGACTTCCACGCCGTCAGCGCCAACGCCAGCACCACCGAGCCGTCCCGCCTGCTGGCGGTGTTCGTGCTCGACAGCACCGAGGGAGACCTGGTCCGGCCCGTGAAGCCGTAACCGCCCCCTTCAACCGCCCGCCTCCGGCAGCCCCGCGCTGCCGGAGGCGCTGGCCTTGCGCAGGACCCTGAACATGAACGCGCTCCAGCACGATGTACCCGACAGCCAGGCCGGCGACCCCACGCCGTCCGCCGCACGGCGCGGCCAACGCAAAGTGGCGGGCGTGCTGTTGTGCGGGGTGGCGCTGGCGGTGGCGGGCGGCGGTGCCTTTATGTTCGGCGACGCCGGCGTCAGCACCGACAACGCCTATGTGCGCGGCGATGTCACATCGCTGGCGGCCAAGGTGTCCGGCTACGTCACCACGGTCGAGGTACAGGACAACCAAGCGGTGCGCAGCGGCGACGTGCTGTTTCGCATCGACGACCAGGACTACCGCGCCCGTCTGGCGTTGGCGGAGGCCAATCTCCAGTCGGCGCAGGCGCGCCTGAGCAACGTGGACGCCCAGACCGAACTGCAGCACGCCCAGATCCGTCAGGCCGAGGCCCAACGGCGCTCGGCCGCCGCGCAGCTGAACCTGGCCAGCAAGACCCACGAACGCAACCGCAAGCTGATCGTCAGCAATGCGGTGAGCCAGGCGCTGGTCGATGAAACCGCCGCCGCCCAGACGCGGGCGTCCGCGACGGTGGAGGCTGCCTCGGCGTCGGTGGAGGCGCAACAGCAGCGCATCGCCGTGCTGTCGGCCCAACGGGCGGCGGCGCTGGCCAGCGTGGCCCAGGCCCAGGCTTCACGGGATCTGGCCCGGATCGACCTCGACAGCACCGTGGTGCGTGCGCCGGTGAACGGCGTGGTCGGCAACCGTCAGGTGCGCGTCGGCCGCTTCGTCACACCGGGAGGCGCCCTGCTCGACATCGTTCCGGTCCAGGACGTCTGGGTCGTGGCCAACTTCAAGGAAACCCAGCTCGAACGGATCAACCCCGGCCAATCGGTGCGCATCACGGTCGACGGTTACCCCGACGACGCTCTGCACGGCGTGGTCGACAGTTTCGCCCCCGGCAGCGGTTCGGCCTTCAGCCTGTTGCCCACCGACAACGCCACCGGCAACTTCGTCCGGGTGGTGCAGCGGGTGCCGGTGAAGATCCGCCTGGCCCATAACCCCCTGCCCGGCCGAATCGTGCCCGGCCTGTCGGCACGGGTCGACGTGGAGCCCGGATCATGAGACGGCTGGCCGGCGCGTGGACCGGTGCCCTGCTCCTGTCCGGCGTCCTGCTGGCCAGCCTGACCGAAGCGATCGCCGGCAGCGCCCTGGTGCTGGGACGCAACGGCATCATCGGCGACACCTACGCCACGCCCGACGAGTTTGCCTGGCTGGACATCGGCTACACCGCGTTCAAGCTGATCGGCTTCATCAGCGCCTCGGCCTTGCTGAGCCGCTTTGCGCCCCGCACCGTGATCGTCGGCGCCGCCTTGGCCATGGGCCTGACCTGCGCCTTGGCCGCCGGCGGCACACGGCTTGAGCTGCTGGTGCCGTTGCGCATGGTGCAGGGTTTTGCCGGCGGCACCCTGCTGGTGGCGGGCCAGGCCCTGGTCTTCCGAGCCTTCCGGCGCGAACGGCAACCGCTGCTGCAGGCGCTGTTCGCCACCGGCGCGGTGGTCGCCTCGGCCACCTTGACCCCGGCCCTGCAAGGTTGGCTGGTGGACAGCCGCTCCTGGGGCTGGATTTTCTTCAGCGCCGTGCCGTTGGCGCTGGCGGCCTGCGGCCTGATGCTGCTGGCGGAGCTGCCCAGGCCGGCCAAGGCCGAGCGGCGGCCCTTCGACTGGATCGGCTGGGGGCTGATCAGCGCCGCCCTGCTGTGCTTCACCTACGTGCTCAGTCAGGGCGAACGTTGGGACTGGTTCGAAGAACCGCGCATCACCTGGCTGACACTGGCGGGCACCGCCGCGCTGCTGGGGTTCCTCGCCCGGCAGGTGTCGACCGGGCGCCAGCCTTTGCTCGACTTCGACCTGTTCGGGTCGAGCGACTTCGCCTTTGCCTTCATCGTCAGTTTTGTCGCCGGGGCGGCGTTGTTCGGCAGCGCCTACCTGATACCGGCCTTCGCCGTGTCGGTGCTCGGTTTCACCCTCACCGAGGCCGGCCTGCTGCTGTTGCCCAGCGGTGCCGTGTTCATCGCGGCCCTGCTCGTGTCGGCCTGGCTGATGCAGGCGCGCGGCGTGGCGCCGTTCGCCACGGTGCCGTTCGGCATCGGCTTGATCGCCCTCGCCATGTGGATGCTGTCCGGCTCCACCCTTGAGAGCGGCAGCGCCGACATGATGGCGGCGATCCTGCTGCGGGGCCTGGGCCTGGGCTTCCTGTTTCTGTCGATCACGCTGATCGCGTTCAGCCGCCTGACCAGCCGTCACCTGGCCGCCGGCATCGGCCTGTTCAACACCGGCCGGCAATTGGGCGGACTGATCGGCGTGGCCGCGTTGCAGACGCTGATCGAGCACGGCCACGCGCACAATGCCGTGATCCTCGGCACCCATGTCACGCCGGGCGGTTCGGCAGTCATCGAGCGGTTGGCGACGCTGTCGACGATGCTGACGGACAAGGGCATGGACGTGCCGGCGACCGGCCGCGCCGCAGCGAATCTGCTGGGCCGCACGGTTTCGGGGCAATCGGTGGTGATCGCCTTCGACAGCGCCTTCATGGCGGTGGTCCTGCTGTTCGCGTTCGCCGCCCCGCTGCTGGTGGCGATCAAGATCGCGTTCGCCAGGCACGCCAAAGCGCAGGCAGCGACGGCCGGAACCCGTTAGCGGGCCCGGCCGTCCGGCGTCCTTTCAGCCGGCCTCAGTAAGGGTTGCACTGTTGCGCCACCGCCGTGGCCTGGTCGACATAGGGCCGCGCCGGCTCAAGGTTCCACTCCGGCTTGTTGCGCACGGGCCTGCCGTCGAAGGTGGCCGCCAGGTGGCAAACCAGCTGGCGGCGCAGCGAACCGCCGTTGACGCTGTACTGGCGCCACTGGTCATCGTTTTTGTGCTTGTTGTACAGCTCGGCGAACATCCGGTCGGTCTGGTCGTCCTTGATCGCCCGGCCGCATGCGGTGGGCACCACCTGCAGCGACCAGGTGTCGGGGCCGAGCTTCGGATCGGGCCGCTTCACCCAGGTGCTGGACTCGATGTATTTGTCGCAGTACTTGGGCTCCGGCGCCGACGCGGTCTGGATGCAGGAGAATGTCGCCTTGGCCACCGGCGTCTTGGGGAAGTCGATCTTGATGATGTTGCGGTCCTTGCCGGTCTTGTTCTTGTAGTCCTTCTGATTGGCCAACGCGTCGTTGAGGCCGCGCTGGTCGCTGTAGAAGAAGGCCAGGATCGGCAGTTCGTCGGTCTTCGGGTTGCCCAGGCGCAGTTCGGTCTGGGTCTGGAACTCGCGGCTGTTGATCACGCGGCGCGAACCCATGAAATTCTGGAACGCGGTGACCCGCTCCTGGCTGCTCATGGGGTTGCGCATGTTGAAGCCGCACTGCAGCTGATCCTGCTGACGGTTATTGTTGAACTTAGTGAAGTGCGCGACCCACGCGTTGACGTTGCTGATCGGCGGCGCCATCGACTGGCACACCGCTTCGGTCTGGGTGGTGTTCTTGTTGTTGCCGCAGCCCCGGTCGTCGCGGAAATCGGTCCAGGCGTCGTTGGGGAACGCGCAGTAGATGTGCACCGGGTTCTCGGGGTCGCGCACCAGATCCACCGGCGTGATGAGGTAGCCGTTCTGGGTGCTCATGCCGGGGTCTTCGTAGCTGATGCCGTCGGCGCGCATCCACGACGCGGCGAACGTGCCCAGTTCCTGGGCCTTGGGGCTCGGGTTCCAGACGTCCCATTGCTGCCCCTTCGCCGGAT
This sequence comes from Pseudomonas sp. NPDC089534, assembly GCF_044749305.1. Lineage (NCBI taxonomy): Bacteria > Pseudomonadati > Pseudomonadota > Gammaproteobacteria > Pseudomonadales > Pseudomonadaceae > Pseudomonas > Pseudomonas sp. NPDC089534. The sequence goes on from NZ_JBIVHR010000002.1 coordinate 77,070, forward strand.
CCGCCCGGTGGGTGCCCCGGACCAACAGCCCCGAACAGTCCGACGCCGGATCCCTGCCGCAACTGTCGACGGTGTTGTTGTACAGCGTTTCGACTTTCTTCAGCGTTTCCGCACATGACTCGGCATAAGCCGAGGCCACGTGCAGGCACAGCGGCAACACGCACAGCGGCGCGATCCTGTTCCAGCGAGTCTTCATGACGACTGTCTCCTTGCCTTCTTGCGAAACCTAGCGCGCCACCGGATTGCAGCCCGCCGCGCGGGTGTCGCTGTCCGACAGCGCGGGCCTGAACGGCTCAAGATTCCATGGCGTCTTGCTGCGGTAGTTGACCAGCACGCAGTTCAGTTGCCCGCGCATGCTGCCGGCGGACTTTTCGTTGTCGCGCCAGTTGCCGTCGCCGCCCCGCAGGGCGAACAGCTGGTCGTACAAGGCGCCGAGCTGGTCGGGGGCCAAGGCACGCCCGGCCGCGGTCGGCACGACGCTCAAGGTCCATTCGTCCTGGCGGGTGCCCGGGTCGTAGCGCTTGACCCAATCGGCGGACGCGATGTACTGCACCGGTTGGGCCGGCACCGGATTGCACCCGGCCTTGGCCGCTTCCTGCGGGGTGACGACGGGCCGGAACGGTTCAAGGTTCCACTCGGTCTTGCCTGGGTAGTGCTGCACCAGGCAGCTCAGTTGCTGACGCATGCTGCCGGCGGACTTTTCGTTGTCGCGCCACTGGCTATCGGCGCCGCGCAGCTCGAACAACTCCTTGTAAACCGCTTCCTGATCGCTCGCCTGGCTCGCCTTGCCCTGGGCGGTGGGGACGACGTTGAGGGTCCATTCGTTTTTCCCGGTGCCGGGGTCATGGCGCTCGACCCAGGTGGCCGAAGCGATGTACCGGGCGTTCGGCGTCACCGGCGTCGGCTGGCCGTTGCCGGCGGCGGCCAGGTCGATCGCCTGGTCGGCGGCGACATAGCTGAAACGCTGCTCCGGCGGCTTGGTGAAGTCCAGCCGCAGGATCGGCACGCTGTAGCCCTGGGCCTGGAGTTTCTTCTGGAAATTGCGCGCGCTGTTGAGGCCGTTCTCCGGCTTCGGCGGCGCCTGGTCGCCACGGGTGGCGAAGTTCTGCGTGCTGTTGACGTTGTAGATGAAGGCGTCGATGTACTTCATGTTTTCGCTGCCATCGTTGCTGGCCGACGCGTTCTTCAACATGAATTCGTTGACCTGCGCGCTGAAGGCGAAAGGATCCTTGTGGGTGGTGTTCACCCGCGATTCATGGACGCGGATCATGGCGTTCCAGTCGTCAGGCCGTTCGGCGTTCCAGGAGCACTGGTCGTACTGGATCGGCCCCTTAAGCAGGCCGGTGTAGCGGGCCGTCCACTGCGCGGCAGTGCTCACGCCGGCTTCGGCGCAGGTGCCGTAGGCCAGCGCCGCGTTGCGGTTGTCCATCGCGGCCTGGGCCTTGCGCGGCGGCTCCTTGCTGTCGAAAAAGCCGCAGCCGTACCACTTGCGCTCCGGCCCGGTGCCGCCGTCGAACGCGTAGATGCACGTCCAGCCCTGCTCCTTGACCGGCAGCTGCAGCGCCATCGAATCGATGGGCGTGCGCAGGATGAACCCGGCCGGATGGATGAGGATGCGCGTGCTCAGGTCCTTGCGGATCCACGAATAGGAGGTCGCGCCGATCTTGATCGCGTACGGGCTGTAGTCCCACGGGTTGAACGGCCCGTCGTTGACCATGCGCAGGGTCACGCCGCTGCAGTAGTAATGCCCTCGGGCGGCGCCGGTGTCGGGCTCCTGGCAGGCGTCCTTGAGGGTGTTGTAGTTGCGGTTGATGCGGTTCAGCGTCTCGACCGGATCGAGCACCGTCTGGGCCGCCGCGCCGGAGGCCAGGGTAAGGGAACACACGAGAGCGAAAGACGAACGCAGGGCTGCGCGCATGGCCGACGACTCCTTGTCGTGAGAGGTGAAACGTCCTTGGGGATGAGCGTAGATAGGGCGGTGATTCCGGTCAAACCGCGAGATGAACGGCGTTGGCCGGGCGTCACCGTCGAGAGGCATCGAGCCGCCCACAATCCGCTACGCTTCACCTACAGACGGATCGTTCAGGTTCACACCTCAGGAAACCCATGATGAAGGACGCATCTACGGATCTTGGAAGACAAATCGACACCGCCATGAAGTTGCTCTCGCTTTCGGCAAAAGTGGGGCTTCTGGTGGGTGGCGGCTCCATCGTGGGATACCTGCTGATGAACGGGCACTACCCGCAAGGCGTCTCCCTGGGCGATGGATTGCTGTTTCTGGTGTCGGCGTTTTCTTTCGGCATCGTCTGCCTGTACTTCTCGGTCTCGATCACTGCCGTCGGGATTCTGCTTTCGCCGATCCTCGCGCCCGCCGTGAAGCTGGCCGTCCGGGTCGTGAACAGATTCAGGGAACAGAAGATCGCTTCGCCCGTCACGCAGCAGAAGATCGGTTTCCCGGCGGTGTTCTTCGGGATCTGCGGACTGGCCATCATCTATTTCCTGGCGCGACGGAGCCTTGTCGATCACCTGCCCTTGATCGTGCTGCCGGTGTTCCAATGCATCATGTATTCGGCGCTCGTGGAGCAGAACGAGAAAATGCGGCAGGCCAAGCTCCAGGCCGAACCGCAGCCCGAACCCGCCCCGCAGGACAACAAGCCTTCACTCGACTTGCACCACCTCAGGAAATCCAGGGCCATCCTGGCGGGCATCATTCTGGTCGTCCCCATTCTGATGGGCGGCGTGACATCCGATCTGTTGCAGTTGGCCATGAGCTTCGCAAAGATCCGCATCGACCACGCGACCATCCTCGTGAAGGCCCCCTACGCCAACCTGCTGCCGAACCCGAAGGAGTCCAAGATCGACAACTTCAAGACCTTCGAAAAGGCCACCGTGATCTTCAGGGGCGTCGGCAACACCACGCTCATCGAAATGCGCACCCCCGACACGGCGACCCGGCTGGAGATCCCGAACGACTCGATCATCATCGAGCGCACGGCGAAGATCGCGCCGGACGCCAAAATCGCCGAAGGCAATCTCTAGCGCCTAAGAGCCTGGCCAGGTGCCTATTCCAACCCTGCCGGGGTCAACCCCTGATAGGAATAGGCAACCCTCAAAGACGAACCGGCATAGGTTGACCTGGCCTGATTCCCTACCATGGGCTCCACGCCAACACACCGGAGCCCGACCATGCCAGCCACCAAAACCCTCTTCATCACCGGCGCCAGCAGCGGCTTCGGCCATGCCCTGGCCAAGGAAGCGCTCGCCGCCGGCCATCGCGTCATCGGCACCGTGCGCCGCGAGGCGGACTTGCAGGCCTTCGAGGCCCTGTCGCCGGGCAATGCCCATGGCGTGATCCTGGATGTCACCGACTTCGACCGGATCGACGCCGTCGTCGCCGAAACCGAAGCTGCCCTTGGCCCGGTCGATGTGCTGGTCAACAACGCCGGCTACGGCCACGAAGGCGTCTTCGAGGAGGCGCCGCTGGAGGAGATGCGCCGTCAGTTCGACGTCAACGTGTTCGGTGCGGTGGCGGTGACCAAGGCGTTCCTGCCCTACTTCCGCCAACGCCGCGCCGGGCACGTCCTCAACATCACCTCCATGGGCGGCACGATCACGATGCCCGGCATCGCCTATTACTGCGCCAGCAAGTTTGCGCTCGAAGGCATCTCCGATACCCTGAGCCAGGAGCTGCGCCCGTTCGGCATCTTCGTCACCGCCGTGGCGCCCGGCTCGTTCCGCACCGACTGGGCCGGCCGCTCGATGCGGCGCACCCCGCGCAGCATCGCCGACTACGACGCCAGCTTCGACCCGATCCGCAAGGCCCGCGAAGCCAAGAGCGGCAAGCAGCTCGGCGACCCGCAGAAAGCCGCGCAGGCGATGCTGCAGGTCATCGCCGACCCGGCGCCGCCGGCCCACCTGCTGCTGGGCAGCGACGCCCTGAACCTGGTGCGCGACAAGCTCAAGCGCACCGCCGACGAGATCGACCGATGGGAAGCCCTGACCCGCTCCACCGACCATTGACCCCACGGCAGAAGGTGCGCCCATGAACCCGCACGATGCAGACACCCGGCGCATGGTGCGGCTCATGGAGAAGCTCGCCCCGGTGGAGGGCTACAACCTCAGCGCGCTGGATGACGTGCGCTTCCTGCGCTCGAACCGGCCGCTGACCCGCACGCCGGTGCTGTACGACCCCGGCATCGTGATCCTGTGCCAGGGGCGCAAGCGCGGGTATCTGGGCGACGAGGTGTATGTCTACGACGCCAGCCACTACCTGGTCGTGTCCGTGCCGGTGCCCTTCACCATGGAGACCGACGCCAGCGAAGAGGAACCGATGCTGGCGGTCTACATGCGCCTGGACCTGCGCCTGGCCAGCGAGCTGATGCAGCAGGTGGACGAGGTGCACGGCCCGAGCCAGTCGCCGCCCAAAGGCATGTACGCCTCGCCGATGGACGACTCGCTGCGCGCCTCGACGCTGCGTTTCCTGGAGGCCATGAGCGTGCCGGGCGAAGCGCTGATCCTGGGGCCGTCGCTGATGCGGGAGATCTACTACCGCATCCTCACCGGCGCCCAAGGCGGCTCGATGCGCGCAGCGCTCGATCGGCAAGGGCATTTCGGCAAGGTGACCCGTGCGATCCGCATGATCCACGCCTGCTACCCGCAGCGCCTGGACGTCGAGCAGCTCGCCCGGGAAGCGAGCATGAGCGTGCCCAACTTCCACCTGCACTTTCGCAACGTCACGGACGCCTCGCCCATGCAGTACCTCAAGTCCACGCGCCTGCATCAGGCGCGGCTGCTGATGCTGCGCCACACCATGACCGCGTCGGCGGCGGCCTTCGCCGTCGGCTACGAAAGCGCCTCGCAGTTCAGCCGCGAGTTCAAGCGTTTCTTCGGCAGGACGCCGCTGGCCGAGATCGAATGGATGAAAGCGACGTATGCGCTGCCGGCGCCCGCATCGCCGTCGATCTATGTGTCGTCGCATTAGCGACCGGATCCGCAAAATGCCTGCCTGCGCGCGCAACGGACTTGCAACCTCGCCGGATTCTCATCAAGGTGGAGCGTCCGGCAACCAGGCAGTTTCGCGATGACCTCCTCCCACGACCCGACCGCCAACGACTGGATCCACATCCGTCGCGACCGGGACACCGGCATCGAAAGCGTGCATGCGCACTTTCAGGGCCATGCCTACGAGCCCCATGACCACGACGAGATGCTGGTGGGCGTCACCCAGCAAGGCGTGCAGCGCTTCAGTTGCCACCGTTCGCTGCACACCAGCACGCCGGGGCGTTCGATCCTGATCGAGCCGGGCGCGGTGCATGACGGCCATGCGCCGGAGCCGGAAGGCTTCACCTACGCGATGCTGTACCTGCCGCAGACGTGGGTCGCCGGCATGACCGACCGCCTCGGCCTGGGCGATGCGTCGGCGCTGGAAGCGGCGTTCCGCAGCACCCTGGCCGACGACTCGCGGCTCAGCGCCTCGATCCAGCAGGCGTTCCTGGCCATCCACAACGAAGAAGGCCGATTGGCCCGGGACCAAGGCCTGGATCACCTGATCGGCATGCTGGCCAAGCACATCTACCGGCCGACGCCCTCCGGCAAGGCCGACGCCGACTTCGAAATGCAGCGGGCCCGGGAATACCTGCACGCCCACCTGTCCGACGACATCGGCCTGGATGAACTGGCGATGCACTCGGGGATCGACCGCTTCCGCCTCACCCGCCAGTTCAAGCGCGCCTTCGGCCAGACGCCCCACGCCTACCTCGTGCGGCTGCGCCTGCGGGCTGCGCGCATTCTCCTGGCCAGCGGTCAGGCGCCGGTGGATGTGGCCGCCGCCGTCGGCTTCGCCGACCAAAGCCACCTGGGGTTGTGGTTCCGCCGCGCCTACCGGCTCACCCCGGCCGGCTATCAGCGCCAGTGCACAAACCTTACAGACCGGGAAACCGCCCGCCTTCCATGATGCAGGCTCCAGACTGACGGAGCCTTCCACTCATGTTCGATACCAAAATCGCCTTCATCGTGCGCAACGACCTGGCCGCCTGGCAGCGGATGAACGTCGTGGCGTTTCTCGCCACCGGCATCGCCTCGGCCGCACCCGACATCCTGGGCGAGCCCTACATCGACGCCAACGGCCACCGCTACGGCAACATGGCCGGCCAGCCGATGCTGGTGTTCGAGGGGGATCTGGCCGGCCTGCAGAAGGCCCACCGCATCGGCCTTGAGCGCGAGCTCACTCTGTTGCCCTACGTGTTCCCCATGTTCTCCACCGGTTTCGACGAAGCCAACCGCGAGGTGTTCCGGGCGCAGGATCCGGGCAACCTGGACCTGGTCGGGATCGCACTGCGCGGCTCGAAAAAGGCCGTGGACAAGGCCATCAAAGGCCTGTCGCTGCACGCGTGAGCCCTTCCCTTGCGACCTTTCAGCGGTGTTCAACGATGTTCGATTCTTTTGTTGCGGCGGGCCGACGCTCCGCCCCCTTCAACCCCTGCCGACACGGTGCACGCCGATGAGCGCCTCGACCCTGCTCGGTTTCTGGGCCTTCGCCCTGGTGTTCGTGATCGTGCCCGGCGCCGACTGGGCCTATGCGATTTCCGCCGGCGTGCGCGGCCAGGGCGTCATTCCCGCCGTGCTCGGGCTGCTGACCGGCTACACCGTGCTGACCGTGGTGGTGGCCGCCGGTTTGGGCGTGCTGGTGACGGCCAACCCCAGTCTGTTGATGGCCCTGTCCATCGCCGGCGCCCTGTACCTGTGCTGGCTGGGGGTCGGCATGCTGCGCAGTGCGCCGGCGCCGCTCAAGGCTGACGATGCGACCCGCGCGCTGGGCGGGATGGATTGGTTCTTCAAAGGCACCCTGGTCAGCGGCCTCAATCCCAAGGGCCTGCTGTTCTTCGTCGCGTTCCTGCCGCCGTGGACCTCCGCCCAGGCCAACTGGGGCATTCCTGCGCAGTTGCTGGCGCTGGGCCTGGTCTACACCGCCAGTTGCGCGGTCATTTACACGCTGGTGGGCTTCGGCGCGGAACGCACGTTGCGGGCACGGCCCGAGGCGGCGCGGCTGATCGGCCGGGTATCCGGGGTGATCATGCTGGTGCTGGCCGCTTCGCTGCTCTACCGGGAGCTGCCGATGGGCTGATCGCGGCCCTTGCACAGTCCGTCCGGCCGACCGCCGGTCAGGCCCGCCCGGTGTGCCCGTCGGGCAGGCCTTTTTTTCTTTGCCGGTGTTGGCAGCCGTCCATTCCGGATCTATACCAGCCAATGAGCGAGGGCCCCTTGCAATTTGTTCCGAGACCCTCCATCTGGGGGTGGTTGCTTGCTCGTCGAGCTTCTAAGATCGAGCAACCGGTATCCCATGAACACTGTTTCGAGGAGAACACCATGGCACGCACGACCCCCATCAACCGCTACCGCAACCTGGGCATCGTCGCCCACGTTGACGCGGGCAAGACCACCACCACAGAGCGGATCCTGTTCTACACGGGTCTGAGCCACAAGATGGGTGAGGTGCACGACGGTGCCGCCACCACCGACTGGATGGTGCAGGAACAGGAACGCGGCATCACCATCACGTCCGCCGCCGTGACCACGTTCTGGAAAGGTTCGCGCGGCCAATACGACAACTACCGCGTCAACATCATCGACACCCCCGGCCACGTGGACTTCACCATTGAAGTGGAGCGTTCGCTGCGGGTGCTCGACGGCGCGGTCGTGGTGTTCTGCGGCACCTCCGGCGTCGAGCCGCAATCCGAGACCGTGTGGCGTCAGGCCAACAAGTACCACGTGCCGCGTGTGGTCTACGTGAACAAGATGGACCGCGCCGGCGCGGACTTCCTGCGCGTCGTCGCCCAGATCAAGAACCGCCTGGGCCACACCCCGGTGCCGGTGCAGCTGGCCATCGGCGCGGAAGAGAACTTCCAGGGCCAGATCGACCTGATCAAGATGAAGGCCATCTACTGGAACGATGACGACAAGGGCACCACCTACCGCGAGGAAGAGATTCCGGCCGATATGCTGGCGCTGGCCAACGAGTGGCGCAACAACATGGTCGAGGCCGCCGCCGAAGCCAACGAAGAGCTGATGAACAAGTACCTGGACGAAGGCGACCTGTCCCCCGAGGAGATCAAGGCCGGCCTGCGTGCGCGCACCCTGGCCAGCGAAATCGTGCCGGCGGTGTGCGGCTCGTCGTTCAAGAACAAGGGCGTTCCGCTGGTGCTCGACGCGGTGATCGACTATCTGCCGGCGCCCATCGAGATTCCGTCGATCAAGGGCCATCACCCGGACAGCACCGATGACAACGAGATCATCGACGAACGCCACGCGGACGACGACGAACCGTTCTCGGCGCTGGCGTTCAAGATCGCCACCGACCCGTTCGTGGGCACGCTGACGTTCGTGCGGGTCTACTCGGGCTTCTTGAGTTCGGGCGACTCGGTGATCAACTCGGTCAAGGGCAAGAAAGAGCGCGTGGGGCGGATGGTGCAGATGCACGCCAACCAGCGCGACGAGATCAAGGAAGTGCGCGCCGGCGACATCGCCGCGCTGATCGGCATGAAGGACGTCACCACCGGGGACACCCTGTGCGACATCGACAAGCCGATCATCCTCGAGCGCATGGACTTCCCTGAACCGGTGATTTCGGTGGCCGTGGAGCCGAAGACCAAGCAGGACCAGGAAAAGATGGGCATCGCCCTCGGCAAGCTGGCCCAGGAAGACCCGTCGTTCCGCGTCAAGACCGACGAAGAGACCGGCCAGACGATCATCTCCGGCATGGGCGAGCTGCACCTGGACATCCTCGTCGACCGCATGAAGCGCGAGTTCAACGTCGAGGCCAACATCGGCAAGCCGCAGGTGTCGTACCGCGAGAAGATCACCAAGAACAACGTCGAGATCGAAGGCAAGTTCGTCCGCCAGTCCGGCGGCCGGGGTCAGTTCGGTCACTGCTGGATCCGCTTCTCGCAGCCGGACGTGGATGAGAAAGGCAACATCACCGAAGGCCTGGCGTTCACCAACGAGGTGGTCGGCGGCGTGGTGCCGAAGGAGTACATCCCGGCGATCCAGAAAGGCATCGAGGAACAGATGAAGAACGGCGTGGTCGCCGGCTATCCGCTGATCGGCCTGAAGGCCACCGTGTTCGACGGCTCGTACCACGACGTCGACTCCAACGAGATGGCGTTCAAGGTCGCGGCCTCCATGGCCACCAAGCAACTGGCCCAGAAAGGCGGCGGCGTGGTGCTGGAGCCGATCATGAAGGTGGAGGTGGTCACCCCCGAGGACTACATGGGTGACGTGATGGGCGACCTGAACCGGCGCCGCGGCCTGATCCAGGGCATGGAAGACTCGGTGTCCGGCAAGATCATCCGCGCCGAGGTGCCGCTGGGCGAGATGTTCGGTTATGCGACGGACGTGCGCTCGATGTCCCAGGGGCGTGCGAGCTACTCGATGGAGTTCTCCAAGTACGCCGAAGCGCCGCCGAACATCGTCGAAACATTGGTGAAAAAGCAAGGCGGAGCGTGATGTGACCGAAGCCGGAGCCTCCTGAAAGGGAGCTCCGGCTTTTTCATGCCCGGCCTTCCCTCACGGCTCGGCGAACGCCTGCTCGATGAACGCCTCCAGTTCCCTCTCCTCCAGCAACTCAATCGAAAACTGCCCGAAGCGTTTCGGCAGCCAGAGGATCCGCGTCCCGCTCGGCGACTGGAGGTTGTCGCGGGTCAACGGCCGGCCGTTCTCGTCCTCCGGCTGCACGCCGCTGGCGACCAGTTCGTCGTAGGCCGCCTCGATGTCCGGCGTGGAATAGCAATGGCGGTAGATCGTGCCCTCGCCCTTGGCGTCCATCAGGTCCTTGAGGTTGCCGGCGAACGGCTGCACCAGCATCAGGCGCTCGCTGCCGAACCGCACGACCGCATAACGCACGTGCAGGCCGCCGCGCTGCCAGTCGAGGGTCTTGGAGATGCGGGCGTTGAAGACCTTGGCGTAATAGCGGCAGGCTTCGTCGAGGTCGGCGACGAGCACATCGATGTGGCTGAATTTGAGATCCAAGGGCTGCTCCCTGCACGGTGGGCTGTGAAACTGACGTTGTACAGAATCCCGTCGAACGGATCCACGGTCCGGCGCGACAGCCACTATGCTCACTGAACCTACCCCCCGCATGGACGCCGTCAGCCTCTTGCCCCAGGAGCCGGCCGACCATGAACACCGCCACCCTGCTGACCCTGCTCGCCGTCACGTTCGCGCTGGCTGCCGGCTGCTCCGACAAAAAGGCCAACGTCCGCTACGCCGCCGTCTCCGCCCAGACCGGCTCCAACTGCTACGCCAAGGCCCTGCCCACGCTGGGCGAAGGCGGCCTGGCCTGGGGCGACACCCTGAGCATGGCCCGGCAGAAATCCATGGCCAACTGCATGCGTTATGCCGGCCGCTCCGGCGGCACGCCGGACACCTGCCAGGTGGTGCTGGCCGAGTGCAAGGACTGAGCGCCGCCTCTGTCTGACCGAAAAAGCAAAATCCCCATGTGTTTCCTTCGTTCTTAAGGACGTCGCACTGTTCCCTGCCCGTTCGTCCTGCCTGGAGTTGCCCCGATGCCCTCGCCCAAATCCCTGCCCACCGCTTTGCTGGGCCTGGCCCTCGTCTGTCCGGCCATGGCCGACGCCGAGGGAATGGAACTGGGCCAGGTGGTGATCGGGGCCGAAGACCGCAGCGGCGAGGACCAATCCGTGGAGGACGCCAAGGCCCGGCTGGCCGAGGTGCCCGGCGGCACCAACGTCATCGATGCGCGTCGCCCGTTGCAGGGCCGGGTGGCCAGCAACCAGGACGTGCTCGCCTATCAGCCGGGGATCTACGCCCAGTCTTCAGGCAACGAAGGGGTCAAGGTGTCGATCCGCGGCTCCGGCATCAACCGCGCGCCGGGGGCCCATGCCTCGGGGCTGTACGCGATGCTCGACGGCCTGCCGCTGACCGGCCCCGGCGGCACGCCCTATGAATTGCTGGAGCCGCTGTGGCTCGATCATGTGGACGTGCTGCGCGGCGCCAACGGCTTCGACCGGGGGGCCCTGGCGCTGGGCGGCGCCATCGATTACGTCAGCCATACCGGCTACGACTCGCCGCTGCTGCAGGTGCGCTACGCCATGGGCAGCCATGGCTACATCCAGCGCCAGGTCAGTTCCGGGCAGGTGCTGGGCAACCTCGACTACTACATGGCGGTGACCGGCGCGCAGTCCGACGGCTATCAGGATCACACCGCCAGCAAGAGCCAGGGCGTCATCGCCAACGTCGGCTACCGATTCAACCCGAACCTGGAAACCCGCTTCTACCTGCGTCACCGCGAGACCGACAACGACCTCGCCGGGCGGGTGACCAAGCATTCCATCGAGCACGACCCGCGCGCCGCCAACCCGGCCTACGTGACCCGCAACGACAGCCGCGACGAGCCCGGCAGCACGTTCTTCGGCAACAAGACCACCTGGTACATCGACGACGATTCGAGCCTGCAGACCGGCCTGGCCTACCACGACTACCCGATGGACCTGCGCGAAGGCCCCAACCGCCTGAAGGTGGCTTACACCGACGTCAGCGGCACCCTGGACTACAAGCGCCGCGACACCCTCTGGGGCCTGGAAAGCCGCAGCAACGTGGGCCTGAGGGTGACCAAGCACCTGCCCAACGCCGGTGCCACCGAGCTGGTGCGCATCCCCACCGGCAACACCGCCGGCTATGCCCCGGGCACCCACATCCGCGACTTCACCTACCAGGGCTCGGACACCGTGCTGCACGCCGGCAACGACCTGGAGATCGCCGACGACCTGTGGCTGACCACCGGCCTGGCCGCCATCTACACCCGCCGCGAAAGCGCCGTGACCTACCCCGACGGCGGCGGCAAGACCAGCCTCGGCGACTGGGACTACGCCCCGCGCATCGGCCTGCGCTACCAACTGACGCCGGACCTGCAACTGTTCGGCAACCTCAGCCGTTCGGTCGAGGCACCACACCCGTGGTCGCTGATCTACAGCTCCAACGTGCGCTTCCCCGCCGGCAGCGGCGTGGCCACCGGCGCCCAGCGTGACCCGGTCAAACTGCAAAACCAGACCGCCACCACCCTGGAACTGGGCGGCCGGGGCGACGCCGCCATCGGCCAGTGGAGCTTGGCCTGGTACTACGCCCAGGTGCGCCACGAACTGCTGTCGGTGCTGCCGGACGCCAACGCCACCACCCCTTACGAACTCAACGCCAGCCCCACCGTGCACCAAGGGGTCGAAGCCGGCCTGCTGAGCGACCTGTGGACGGCCGCCGACGGTGGCCGGTTGAGCCTGCGCCAGAGCTACACCTTCAGCGATTTCCACTACCGCGACGACGACCGTTTCGGCGACAACCGCCTGCCGGGCCTGCCCATGCACTTCTACCAGGGCGAGCTGCGCTACGACTGGCCGCAGGGCTTCTTCGCCGGCGTCAACACCCAGTGGGCGTCGAAGGTCGCCGTGGACTACGCCAACAGCTATTACGCCGACCCTTACGCGATCTTCGGCGCCACCGTGGGCTACAACGCGCCCAAGGGCGACTGGCAGACCTGGCTGGACCTGCGCAACCTGACCGACAAGCGCTACGCCGCCACCGTCACGCCGGGTTACGACGACAAGGGGCTGGACGTGGCGCGCTCCACGCCGGGCGAAGGAATGGCGATGTACGTCGGGGTGTCGTGGAGCCTGCGCTGAGTCCGTTCAGGCGCTGGCTCCGGAGACGAACAGGCGCTCGGCCATGAAGTCGACAAACACGCGGATCTTCGGCGACAGGTGCCGGCTCGACGGCCACAGGGCCCAGAACTGCCCCTGATCCTGCATATGCTCGTCCAGCACCGTTTCCAGCGCCCCCGAGGCCAACGCTTCACCGGCCAGGAAGTCCGGCATGCAGGCAATGCCGTGGCCGTCCACCGCGGCGGTGAACATGGCCTCCATGTTGTTCAGGATGAGGGTCGGGGTCAGGCGCAGCGCAGTGATCTCGGGTGCGGCGCTCAAGGTCCAGTCCATGATCTTGCCGGTGGTCGCGAAGCGGTAGCGCAGGCACTCGTGGGACTCCAGGTCGCTCAGGGCCAGGGGCCTGCCCTTGCGGTCGAGATACCCGGGGGCGGCGCACAGCAGAAAGCGGAAGGGCCCCAGCCTGCGCGCCATCAGGGTGGAGTCCGCCAATCCTCCGCTGCGGATCACCACGTCGAAACCCTCTTCGATCAGGTCCACCAGGCGGTCGTTGAAGTCCAGCTCCAGCTCGATCTCCGGATAGGCCTTGCGAAACGCCGGCAACGCCGGCAGCAGAAACCGGTAACCGATGGTGGGCAGGCTGACCCGCAAACGGCCGCGCGGCGCCTGCACCGCGTGCGACAGCATCGCTTGCGCGTCTTGCAGGTCGTCGAGGATTTTCCGGCAGCGCTCGTAGAACAGCTCGCCTTCTGCAGTGAGGCTGACCTTGCGGGTGCTGCGCTGAAACAGGCGCACGTTGAGGGAGGCCTCGAGCCTCGCCACGTTCTTGCCCACCGCCGAGGCCGACAGGCCCAGCGAGCGCGCGGCGGCGACGAAGCTCAGCGATTCGGCGGTCTTCACGAATGACAGCATGCCGTTGAGGCTTTCCATGTCATTGCATCCTTTTTGTCCGTTATCAGCGGAATCACAGCCTCTTTATCAGCCATTGCCGCATCGATAGATTGAGTCGGACACATTGCTATAGAAAGGAGGGAATACGCAATGGATCGTCCGACCCGAAAAGAGCGTTTGTGCGTGCTCGCGGCCATTTGCCTGGCCGCCCTGGTGCTGCCGTTGAGCTTCACCGCAGGCGCGGTCGCCACCCCCGCCATCGGCCGGGAATACAACGCCGCGCCCGCTGCCTTGGCCTGGATCACCAACGCCTTCATGCTCAGCTTCGGCAGCCTGCTGATGGCCGCCGGCGTCCTGGCCGACCGTTACGGGCGCAAGCGCCTGTTCACCTCAGGGCTGTCGTTGTTCGTGGCGGTGAGCGCCTTGCTGGCCAATGCCACCGGCATCGTGGCGCTGGATGCGCTGCGGGCGCTGCAGGGTGTCGCGGCAGCGGCCGCCCTGGCCAGCGGCTCTGCGGCACTGGCCCAGGCATTCGAAGGCTACGCCAGAGTCCGGGCGTTCAGCCTGCTCGGCACCACGTTCGGCGTTGGCCTGACGTTCGGCCCTTTGCTGTGCGGTGCGCTGGTCGAGCAGTTCGGCTGGCGCTCGATCTTCACAGTCACCGCCTCGCTGGCCGGCGTATCACTCGTCGCCGCGGCGACTTGCATGCGCGAAAGCGCCAACCCCAATGCGGGCACGCTCGATGTGCCGGGCGTCATCAGTTTCTCGGGCATGCTCACGCTGCTCACCGGCGCCATCATCCTCGGCCCCCGCAGCGGTTGGCATTCGCTGCCGGTCCTGAGCGCGCTGGCGGGCGCGGTGATCTGCCTGGCGGTGTTCGTGGCGGTGGAGCTGCAAGGGAAGAACCCCATGCTCAATCTTCGCCTGTTCAGGCAGCCCCGCTTCGTCGGTGTGCAGATCCTGCCGGTCGGCACCTGCTACTGCTACATCGTGCTGATTGTGCTGCTGCCCTTGCGGCTGATCGGTGTGGAGGGGGCCACGCCCCTGCACAGCGGTCTGATCCTGTTGGCGTTGTCGGCACCGATGCTGGCGGTGCCGCTGCTGGCAGCGCAGCTGAACCGCCGGGTCGGTGCCGGCACCCTATGCGCAGGAGGGTTCCTGCTGGCGGCCGCCGGCCTGCTCTTCCTCGGTCAGCTGGACTTGCGCGACCCCGTGTCCCTGAGCCTGTGCCTGCTGGTGATCGGCACCGGCACCGGGTTGCCGTGGGGCCTGATGGATGGACTGGCGCTGAGCGTCGTCCCCGTCGAGCAGGCAGGAATGGCCGCCGGGATTTTCAACACCACCCGCGTCGCCGGGGAAGGCATCGCGCTGGCGGCCACGCTGGCGGTGCTCACAGCGCTGGTCGACGGCAACTTGGCGCATCAGTTGCCGGCCGACCTGCGCAATGAATGGGCACAACGACTGGTGATGGGCGACCTGGGCCAGGCCGAAGGCCCGCTGCGGGCGCTGCTGCTGGTGGCCTACAAGGAAGGATTCGCCACGCTGACGCGGATGCTGGCGGCTGTCACCGTGGTGGCGGCAGGCGCTTCACTGCTTCTGCTCAAGCGTTCTGGCCGGGATCGCGGCCGGTCAAGCAGCGAGCCTGCGCCACCGGCCCGATCCTTGGGTTGAGGGGTGAATCAGGCCGAACAGCCTCGCGCCTCAACTTGCGAAGGATCGAACCGCTGCGACGTGTCCATGCGGACATTGCGCAATTGCGCCGTGGCGAGGTGGGACGCGTAAAGGACGTCGGCGCAATAGCCGATCAACAGCGTGCGACGACGTCCGCCGACAACGTTCAGGCTGCCGGCGTGCACCAGGTCGGCATCGAACACCAAAATGTCGCCGGCGCTGCCGCACAGCTGCACGGATCGCGACTCGTCGCTGAAGTCGAACGGCGCCTCGCCAGGTTCGGGCCGGTGGCTGCCGGGGACGATCCGGGTCGCCCCGTTCTCCTGCCCGTAGTCATCCAGGAAGGCCAACGCGTTCACCCGGTCGCCCGGCCTCTGTTCCGAGAGGTCGCGGTGCAGCACCTGATGGCCGCCGCCGGCCAGCGGTTCGCGCCCCTCCACCTGCGACAGGAAGAACCGCTCGGCGATCAACGCCCCCGCCGCCGCCAGCACCGACGGCAGACGGCACACGGCCAGGACCGTCGGATCGTCATCGAGCAGCGAATGTCGCCAGTCCCAGCCACGAGGCACGGGCCATTGGTCCGAGGGCTTCACGCACGCGTCGAACGTGGCGCGCAGCCCGTCCAGCCATTCACCGGGGATCGCCCGTCGGAGCAGGACATAACCGTTCTGGTGGAGTTGCTCGCGGTCGGTCATGGCGTGCTCGAATCCTTTCGCTCAATGGGCTCAGTGAACCAGAGTAGCTGCGCCAATCCCCACGTCGAGCGCCAGCCTATGCCAGCAGTTCGGCAATCCAGCGCGCCTGCCGCTCGATTTCCCCGGTCTTTTCCTCGGGCACCGACTGGCGGGCCCGGGCGAAGTGGCTCAAGGTCTGCTGACGGCGGCGCAGCGTGCGCTGCCATTTGTCCAGGAAGGCCGGGCTGCGGGCCTGCATCTGCAACGGGCCGAAGTACAGTTCCCGGTCGGTGTAGGCCGGCGCTTCGCCGCGTTCGGCGACGATGATTTCGTAGTCGAAGCGGTTTTCCCGCAGCACTTCTTCGTGAAGGATCCGGTAGCCGTTGTCCATCAGCCACAGCCGCAACGGCTCTTCGCCGCCGTTGGGCTGCAGGATCAGGCGCTCCCGGCCGTTCAGCCGCGCCTTGCCGCTGTCGAGGATGTCGCGGATCGTCTCCCCGCCCATGCCGCACAGGCTGATCGCGGTAATGGCGTCGTCCGGCTCGATGGCCTCCAGACCGTTGGCCAGGCGCACGGTGATGGATTCGTCCAGGCCGTTGTCGCGCACGGTGCGCTCGGCGGCATGGAACGGCGTGCGCGCCACTTCGCCGGCCACCGCCGCCGCAATCACGCCCCGGCGCATCAGCGCCACCGGCAGGTAGCCGTGGTCCGAGCCGATGTCGGCCAGGCGTGCGCCTTGCGGCACTTGGGCGGCGACGCGCTCAAGGCGCATGGACAATGTCTGTTCGTTCAACGGCGGTTCCTGTTCACCAGCGGATTTCGGCCCGGCGGCCGGATCGGGACGCGATTGTGTCGGGCCGCGCCGCACATTTCAAATTCCGGCGACCGGGCTACACTCGCCAGCGTCAGGACTTTTCCGAGGAGCGTGCCCGATGTCGATCAACAAGACCCTGCTGGCCATCGTCGCCGGCCTCACCCTCGCGGCAACCGCCCCGGCCCTGTTGGCCGATCCGGGCAACGGCAAGGGCAACGGCAAGGGCCACGACAAGGGTGCCCAGCACGGCAACCAGGCCCACGGCGGTTACGGCCAGCCCAGCGTCGACATCGGCGGCGTGCGGGTGATTCTCGACGACAACCGCGGCTACTGGAGCCCCGGCCCGTCGCTGCCGCCCGGCATCCAGAAGAACCTGGCCCGTGGCAAGCCGCTGCCGCCGGGCATCGCCAAGAAGCTCGACAGCCGCTTAAGCGGCCGCCTGCCCCACTACGATGGCTATGAATGGCGACAGGCAGGCACCGACCTGCTGCTGGTGACGATTGCCACAGGCCTGATCTACGAGGTGCTGCACGACGTGCTGGATTGAGCGCCGGCCTCAAGACAGGCCTGTGCCCGGCGGGTGACGGCGTCGATATAGGACGCATCGCCATAGACCCGCGCCAGCAGGATCGCCCCCTCGTAATCCGCCACCCACTGCCGGGCGGTCTGCAACGCTTGCGCCTCGTCCAGGCGCCCCGCGAGCAAATGCGCGAAGGCCTTGGCCCATTCATCGAAGAAGGCGCGGATCGGCGCCATCAGCTCGCTTTTGCCGTAAGTCGCATCCACCGCCACCACGCCCATCAGGCAACCGATGGCGTCGTCCTGAAACAGCCTCGCCGCCTTGCGCCCCATCTTGCCCAGACGCTCCTGGGGGCTGAGCTTCTCATCGTAGGCCACGGCGAACAGCATCTGGCGGATGCCCTGGTGCGTCCACTCCAGCACGTCGCGCAGCAGCGATTCCTTGTTCGGGTAATGGTGATAGAACGACGCCTTGGTGAATCCGCAGGCGGCGGCGAGCACGTCCATGGTGGTGCCGTGGTAGCCCAGGCGCTTGAACGTGCCGGCGCAGCGCAGCAGCAGTTCCTCTCGGGGGATTTTCAACGGTCGCACGGGGAATTCCTGATCAGGATCACTGGCGCTGATTCTATGACATAAGCCTGCCCTGCTCAATTTGACGGTTACCAACCGTTCGTTTAGTTTTTGGCTTACCTAACGAACGGTCAGTAAGTGACCAACCCTCGAAACGCAGGAGCAAGCGACATGACTGAAGCCAACAGCGGTGCAGGCCGGGTGACCCGGGAACGGCGCGGACACCTGATGCTGATCGGCCTGGACCGGGCCGGCAAACGCAACGCCTTCGACAGCGCGCTGCTGACCGACCTGTCACGGGCCATCGGCGAGTACGAACGTGACGAACAATTGCGCTGCGCCGTGCTGTTTGCCCACGGCGAGCATTTCACCGCCGGGCTCGACCTGATGGAACTCACGCCGAAACTCGCCTCCGGCAGCTTCCGCTACCCCGAAGACGGCATTGACCCTTGGGGCGTCTCGGCGCCGCGCCGCCGCAAACCGATGGTGGTTGCCGTCGAAGGCACCTGCTGGACCGCCGGCATCGAGCTGATGCTCAATGCCGACATCGCCGTCGCCGCCGACAACGCGCGGTTCGCGCACCTGGAAGTCCTGCGCGGCATTTCGCCGGCCGGCGGTTCCACCGTCCGTTTCACCCGCGCCGCCGGCTGGGCCGCGGCCATGCGTTACATGCTCACCGGCGAAGCGTTCGACGCCGCGCAGGCCCTGGAGATGCGCCTGCTGACCGAGGTGGTCGGTTCCGGCCAAGCGCTGCCCCGTGCCCTCGAATACGCTGAAAGCATCGCCAAGGCTGCACCGCTGGCGGTTCGGGCCACCTTGCAATCGGCCTTCCTGGCCCAGGACGAAGGCGATGGCGCCGCCCTGTCGAAACTCAACGAACAACTCCTGACGCTGATCAAAAGCGAGGACGTGCGCGAGGGCGTCATGGCGATGATGCAAAAGCGCGATCCGCGCTTCACAGGCCGTTGATGTTTTGTCGCCCTCCCCCTGAACAAGCGAACCCGACGATGAACACCCTCGCATCCCCCTTCATCACCCCGGTGCAGACGCAAAAGGTTGCGCTGGTCGCCCGTGACGGCTACCGGCTCGGTGCCCTGCTCTACCGCGCGCCCGGCACCGCCAAAGGCAATCTGATCGTGGCGGGCGCCACCGGCGTCCAGCAGCGTTTCTACCGGCGCTTTGCCGAACACGCGGCGCAGCAGGGCTTGAACGTCCTGACCCTCGACTACCGGGGCATCGGCGAATCGAAACCGGCGTCGCTCAAAGGCTTCGAGATGGCCTACCTGGACTGGGCCAGCCAAGACCTGGCCGCCGCCGTGGATCTGTTCAACGGGCAAACACTGCCGCTGTACTGGGTCGGCCACTCGTTCGGCGGCCACGCCATCGGCCTGCTGTCCAACCACCAGGCGCTGACCGCGTGCTATTCGCTGGGCGCCGGCGCCGGGTGGAGCGGCTGGATGTCCAGGGCCGAAGCGCTCAAGACGCGCCTGCTCTGGACACTGGTGCTGCCGCCCATCGTCGCCTGCAAGGGCTACATGGCCTGGAGCATGCTTGGCATGGGCGACGACCTGCCGCTGGGCGTCTACCAGGCCTGGAAACGCTGGTGCCGGTTCCCGCATTACTTCTTCGACGACCCCGCCATGGCCCATGTCCATGGGCTGTACGCCAGCGTGACAACCCCCTGCGCGTTCGCCGCCTCGGTGGACGACCCCTGGGCGCCGCCACGTTCGCGCGACGCCTTCGCCCAGGCCTACCGCAACGCGCCGCTGACCACCCCCGACCTGACCCCGCCCGCCGGCACCGCCCCCTACGGGCACATGGGCTATTTCCGGGACGGATCGCAGCCGCTTTGGGACGATATCCTGCGCTGGCTGCAGGGCCATTGACCCGTGCCGGCCATCGCCATTGCGCATCGGCGCAGCCTTCTTGCGCACGACAACGCCATCGCGATGGCCCTTTTCATTGAACCCCCGCGCTTTTTCTGCACAATGGCAGGCATTCGAAACACCACCCGAGACCCCTGATGTCCCTGACTCCTCACGACGAACGACTCATCAAGGCGCTGGCACTGGCCATCGTCGATCGCCCGCGGGCGACGCTCAAGGAGCTGGCCGAGGCCGCCGGCGTCAGCAAGGCCACCCTGCACCGCTTCTGCGGCACCCGCGACAACCTGGTGCTGATCATGGAAAACCACGGCGAGACCGTGCTCAACCAGATCGTCGGCACCACCGACCTTGTGCACGGCGAGCCCCTGGCGGCGCTGCGCAGCCTGATCAACGAACACCTGGCCCATCGCGAGATGCTCGCGTTCCTGCTGTTCCAGTACCGGCCCGACACCCTCAACGGCGGCGACGAGCGCTGGCAGCCCTACGCCGACGCGTTGGATGCGTTTTTCCTGCGCGGCCAGCAACTGGGCGCGTTCCGCATCGACATCACCGCGGCGGTGTTCACCGAACTGTTCCTGACCATGATCTTCGGCATGGTCGACGCCGAACGCCGCGGCCGCGCCGCCAGCGCCAACTCGGCCCATGTGATGGAACTGATGTTCCTGCAAGGCGCCGCCGCCACCCCCCGCCCGGAATAACCCGCACGCCGCAAACGCTGCGCATAAAAAAGCCCCGCGACCCAAAGGGCGCGGGGCGAGCGGGTCGAAGCTTCCGACCCAAGGAGCACGCAACGTGCGTTTACCGGTTGGCGAGCTTCTCGCCCGGCCAGCCGCCGCCCAACGAGCGGAACAGGTCCACCAGCGCGATCTGGCGCTGGGTGCCGACCTCGATCAGCGCCGATTCATCGACGAAACTGCTGCGCTGGGCATCGAGGTAGCGTAAGTGACTGTCGATCCCGCCTTCGTAGCGGGCCTTGGCCAGGGTCAGGGTCTCGCGGCTGGTGTCGGCCAGCGCACGTTGGGCCTGCTCCTCGCGGCGCAGGGTGTCGGTGGCCGACAAGGCGTCCGCCACTTCACGGAACGCCGTCTGGATCGTGCCTTCATACGCGGCCACCGCCGAATCCTTGCGCGCCTCGGCCAGGCTCAGTCCGGCGCGGTTGCGGCCGCCGTCGAACAGCGGCAGCGAAAGGGTCGGCACAAAACTCCAGGATCGCGAACCGCCGTCGAACAGGCCGGACATCTGCGCACTCGATGTGCCGAAGCTGCCGGTCAGGGTGATGCGCGGGAAGAACGCCGCCCGCGCCGCGCCGATGTCGGCGTTGCGCGCCTGCAAGCGGTGCTCGGCGGCCAGGATGTCCGGACGGCGCTCGATCAGCGACGACGGCGTTCCCGGCGCGATGTCCTGCACCAGCATCGGCGAGGCCTGCGCGGTCTTCGGGATCGACTTCGCCGCATCCGGCGTGCCGAGCAGCAGCACCATGGCGTTGAACGCCTGCTGCTTCTGGCGCAGGTTGCGCTCCTGTTCGGCGCGGGACTGCTCCACCAGCCCCAGCGCTTCCTGATAGTCCAGGGCGCTGGCGGTGCCGACCGAACGGCGCTGGCTGATCAGGGCGAAGGAGTATTCGCGGCTGATCAGGGTCTGCTGGGTCAATGCCAGGCGACGCTGGGCGCCGTCGTGCACCAGGTACGCCTGGCTGACCTCGGCGACCAAGGCGATCCGCGCGGCGCGGGCCGCCTCCTCCGTGGCCAGGAATTCCTGGAGCGCGGAGTCGCTGAGGCTCTTCACCCGGCCGAACAGGTCCAGCTCGTATTCCGGCAGCGCCAGGCCGACCTGATACTGGCTGGCGACCTCCGAACGGCCGCTGTTGGACAGGTCCGCCGGCTGCCGCTGGCGGTTGCCCGAGGCGCCGGCGTTGAGGCCCGGCACCCGGTCGGCGCGCTGGATGCGGTACTGCGCGCGGGCTTCTTCGATGTCCAGCAACGTCTGGCGCAGCGAACGGTTGTTGTCCAGGGCCGTGGTGATCAGGCCCCGCAGCTGCGGGTCGACGATGAACGTCTGCCAGGACAGTTCATTGATGGCCGTGCCGGCCGGGGCCGACTGGCCGCGCCAGTGGTCGGCCACCGGCGCGTCGGGCCGTTCGTAGGTCGGCGCCAGGGAACAGCCGCCCAGGGCCAGGGCGATCAACAGCGAGGAAATGGCTGAAAGACGCATGGGATCACTCCTGGGCCAAGGCCGGTTTTTCGGAAGACTCCAAGGATTCGATCGGAGCCGGTTTGCGGCGCAGCACTGTCAGCACCCAGACAAAGCAGATCGGCACGAACAGCACGCCCAGCAGCGTGGCGCTGAGCATCCCGCCGATGACGCCGGTGCCGATGGCGCGCTGGCTCATGGCGCCTGCGCCGGTGGCCAGGGCCAGCGGCACCACGCCGAGGATGAACGCCATCGAGGTCATCACGATCGGACGGAAGCGCAGGCGCGCGGCTTCCAGCGCGGCGTCGCGCAGGCTGTAGCCCTTCTCCCACAGTTCCTTGGCGAACTCGACGATCAGGATCGCGTTCTTCGCCGCCAGGCCGATGATGGTGATCAGGCCCACCTTGAAGTACACGTCGTTGGGCATGCCGGTGACCATCACCGCCAGCACCGCACCGATGGCGCCGATCGGCACGATCAGCATCACCGTCAACGGGATCGCCCAGCTTTCGTACAGCGCCACCAGCAGCAGGAACACCACCAGGATCGCCAGGGCGAACAGTTGCGTCGCCTGGCCGCTGGACACCTTCTCCTGATAAGACAAGCCGGTCCATTCGTAGCTGAAGCCCGCCGGCAACTGCGCGGCCAGGCGTTCCATCTCGGCCATGGCCTCGCCGGTGCTGGAACCCGGTGCGGCGTCGCCGACGATGCGGATCGACGGATAACCGTTGTAGCGCACCAGTTGCACCGGGCCTTCTTCCCAGTGGGTGGTGACGAACGCGCTGAGCGGCACCAGATTGCCCGCGCTGTTGTGCACATAGAGCTTGAGCACGCTTTCCGGGGTCATCCGGTCGCCCTGCTCGGCCTGCACCACCACCCGCTGCTGACGGCCGGCGTTGGTAAAGTCGTTGATCACCTCGGAACCGAACGCCGCCGACAAGGCGCCGCTGACCGATTCGAAGCTCACGCCCAGGGTGCGCGCCTTGTCGCGGTCGATCACCACGCGCAGCTGCGGCGACTCGGCCAGGCCTTCCATCATCGCGTAGAGGATTTTCGGGTTGCCGTTGGCCTGGCCCAGCAATTGGTCGCGCGCGGCAATCAGCGCCTCGCGGCCGAGGCCGGCGCGGTCCTGCAGACGCAGGGCGAAACCGCCGGAGTTGCCCAGGCCGTCGATCGGTGGCGGCGGCACCGCCATCACCGCGCCGTCGCGGGGCACGGCGAACTGCCCGTTCAGCGCGTTGATTTCCGCCAGGGCCGATTGCTCTTCGTTGCGCAGCGACCAGTCCTTGAAGGTCGGGAACACCAGCGCCGCGTTGTCGCCCATGCCGGAGAAGCTGAAGCCCGACACCAGGAACGTCGAGGCCACGGCCTCGCGGGTGGCGAGGTAGCGCTCAAGCTCCGCGCCGGCGGCATCGGTGCGGGTGCGGGTGGCGCCCGGCGGCAATTGGATGTCGACGATCATGTAGCCCTGGTCTTCCACGGGCACGAAGGATTCCGGCAGGCGCACATAGAAGTAGCCGAGCATGGCGATGATGCCGACGTACACCAGCATCATGCGCCCGGCGCGCATCACCAGGGCGTTGTTGAGCAGCGAATAGCGTTCGGTGAGCCGGGCGAAGCCACGGTTGAACGCACCGAAGAAACCGCGCTTCTCATGGTGCCCGTGAGGGATCGGCTTGAGCAGCGTGGCGCACAGCGCCGGGGTGAAGGTCAGCGCCAGGAAGCCCGAGAACAGGATCGACACCGCCAGCGACACCGAGAACTGCTGGTAGATCACGCCGACCGAGCCGGACATGAACGCCAGCGGCATGAACACCGCCGACAGCACCAGGGTGATGCCGACGATGGCGCCCGACACCTGCCCCATCGCCTTGATCGTGGCGTCCACCGGCGACAGCCCTTCCTCGGCCATGAGCCGCTCGACGTTCTCCACCACCACGATGGCGTCGTCCACCAGGATGCCGATGGCCAGCACCATGCCGAACATGGTCATCATGTTCACCGAGAAGCCGAGCAGGTACATCATCAGCAGCGTACCGGCCAGGCACACCGGCACCACGATCGACGGGATCAGGGTGTAGCGCACGTTCTGCAGGAACAGGTACATCACCAGGAACACCAGCACCATCGCTTCGATCAGGGTGTGGATCACCTTCTCGATGGCGACGTCGACGAACCGCGAGGTGTCGTAAGGGACGGAGTATTCCACGTCAGCCGGGAAGTACTGCGACAGCTCGGCCAGACGCTCTTTCACCGACGCGGCGGTCTGCAGCGCGTTGGCGCCCGGCGACAGCTGGATCGCCGCCGCCACCGCCGGCCGGCCGTTGAGGCGCGAGGAGAAGTTGTAGCTTTCCTGGCCGATTTCCACCCGCGCGACATCCGCGAGCTTGACGGTCGAGCCGTCTTCGTTGGCGCGCAGGACGATCTGGCCGAACTCCTGCGGATTGTCCAGGGTGCCTTTCACCGCCAGGGTGGCGGTCAGCTCCTGCTGGCTGCTGCCCGGCACGCTGCCGAAACTGCCCGCCGGCACCTGCACGTTCTGGCCGCTGATGGCGGCGCTCACGTCGTCGATGGACAGTCCATAGCCCACCAGTTTCTGCGGGTCGATCCAGACCCGCATGGCCGCTTCGGAGGAGAAGAACTGCAGCTTGCCGACGCCCGGCACACGGCGCAGTTCGTTGTTGATGTTGCGCGCGGCGAAGTCGCCCAGCGCGGTCGCGTCGGCGTGCTGCGCGCCTTCTTTGTAGTAGAGCGCGTAGATCAGCAGGAAACCGGCGCTGGTCTGCTCCACCTCAAGGCCTTGGGTCAGCACGGCCGGCGGCATGCGCGCCTCGGCCTTCTTCAGGCGGTTCTGCACGTCCACCTGGGCCAGCTGCGGATCGGTGCCGGGCTGGAACGTCACCACGATCTCGGCGATGCCGTTGGAGTTGTTGGTGGACTCGAAGTACAGCAAGTTGCGGGCGCCGTTGAGCGACTCCTCAATCACGCTGGTGACCGAGTCCACCAGCACTTTGGCGGAGGCGCCGGGATAGGTCGCCGTCACCTTGATCTGCGGCGGCGCGACGTTGGGATACTGCGCCACCGGCAGCATCGGAATGACCAGCAACCCGGCCAGGGAGATGAACAGCGCCACCACCCAGGCAAAGTTCGGGCGTTTGATGAAGAATCGGGACATCGGAAAATCCTCGCGGCCACCGGGCCTTACTGATGGGCGCCGGACAACTGTGCTTGTGCTTGAGCCTGGCTGGCCGTGACCTTGGCGCCCGGCTGCAGGCCGGCCATGCCGCCGACGATCACCTGGTCACCGGCCTTCAGGCCTTCGCTGATCTGCCAGCGCGAGCCCTGCATGGCGCCGGTCTGCACGCTGCGGGCCTCGACCCGCTCGTCCGCGCCGACCACCAGCACCGTCGCGCCGCCGTCGCTGCCGCGCTGCACCGCACGCTGCGGCACCAGGATGGCCTGGCCGTCGGTGCCTTGAGGCGTGCGCACCCGCACGTACATGCCCGGCAGCAGCACGCCGTCGGTGTTGGCGAACTTGCCGCGCAGCGACACCTGGCCGGTGCCGCGATCCACCGCCACGTCGGTGAACATCAGGGCACCCTGGCGCTCGTAGGCGGTGCCTTCGACGCGGATCGACAAGGCGCTGTTGCCGTTGGCCGAGAGCTTGCCGTCCTTGAGCGATTCACGCAGGCGCAGCGCGTCGGCGGCCGACTGGGTGAAGTCGACATACACCGGATCCAACTGCTGGATCCGCGCCATCAGCGTGGCGTCGCCCTGCCCGACCAGTGCGCCTTCGGTCACGAGCGCACGGCCGACCCGGCCGGAAATCGGTGCGGTGACCGAGGCATAGCCGAGGTTGAGACGGGCGGTTTCCACATCGGCTTGGGCCGTGCGTGCAGCCGCTTCGGCGCCGCGCAGCTGGGCGGTGGCGCTGTCGAAGTCCTGCTGGCTGACCGCTTCGATCTTCACCAGCGGCTCGTAGCGCTTGAGCCGCGCCTGCGCCTCCTGCTGCGTCGAGCGGGCCCGGGCCAGCTCGCCTTCGGCACGCGACAGCGCGGCCTTGAGCGGTGCCGGATCGATCTGGAACAGCAAGTCGCCGGCCTTCACGTCCGCGCCTTCCTCGAACCGCTTGTGCAGGACGATGCCCGACACCCGTGCGCGCACTTCCGCCACGCGCATCGGCTCGACCCGGCCCGGCAGCTCCGAGCTCAACGCCAACGGTTCGGTGACCACCGGCACCACCTCGACCGGCCGCGGGACTTCAGCCACGTTCTGCTGATCGTCCGCCGCCCCGCACCCGGCCAGCGCAATGGCCATCGCCAATGAACTCGCCATCCCTATTGCACGCAAATTACCCATGAGACACCCAAGGCTTGATCAAGAATGGCGCGAATGCTACTTTCAGATTCGTTATGAGTCAAATATGTCTCATATGAATGTTTTTTGTCATTCCCTTGAACCCGACCCTGGTCTGCGCCATGCCCCCAACAGAAATGCCTGCATCCGCCACCGCTCCACCTGCCTTGGACTGGGCGCATCCACCGACGCCCCACGACGAACATCTGTTCAAGCGCCTGACGGCGGCATTCGTCAGCCGGCCCCGGGCAACCATGAAGGAACTGGCGCAGATGGCCGGTCTGAGCAAGGCCACCCTGCACCGTTTCTGCGGAACGCGGGACAACCTGTTGAACCGGCTGGAGCTGCATGCCGAAAACATGCTCAGGATGATCATCGCCAACGCCCGGCTCGACCCGGCCGATGCGCAGGAAGCCCTGCGCCGCCTGATCCGGGAGCACCTGACCCACCGCGAGCTGATGGCGTTCCTGATGGTCCAGTACCGGCCCGACTCGCTGGACTTCGAGCAGCCGGACGCACGCTGGAAACCCTATTTCGATGCGCTGGATCGGTTCTTTCTCGGCGGCCAGCAACTGGGCGTCGTCCGGATCGACATCACGGCGGCCGTCCTCACCGAACTGTTCATCTCGCTGATGTACGGCATCGTCGACGCCGAACAGCGCGGGCGTGCGGCGCCGGCCGACTCGGCCCGGGCGGTGGAGCAGATGTTCCTGCACGGCGCCGTGGGCGGCGACCAGACCGCAGCGGCCCATTGACGGCGCCAGTCGGGCAGGCCGTCGCGCAAAGTCAAAAACCAGTCATGCAAAGCCAATCAATCGGCGCGGGACTGGCCAAGAATCCAGGTGCTCTCTTCGCAATCATTCGAGACCTGCACCAATGGAATTCGACTACATCATCGTGGGCGCCGGCTCCGCCGGCTGTGTGTTGGCCAACCGGCTCAGCGCCGATCCCGGGATCCGGGTGTGCCTGCTGGAAGCCGGGCCGCCGGACACCTCGCCGCTGATCCACACGCCGGTGGGCGTGGCGGCGATCCTGCCGACCCGGCACGTCAACTGGGCCTTCCACACCGTCGCGCAGCCGGGCCTGGGCGGACGCCTGGGCTACCAGCCCCGTGGCAAGGTGCTGGGCGGCAGCAGTTCGATCAACGGCATGGTGTACATCCGCGGCCACCGCAGCGACTTCGACGACTGGCAGGCGCTGGGCAACGACGGCTGGTCCTACGAGGACGTGCTGCCGTACTTCCGCAAGAGCGAAAGCCACCACAAGGGCAGCAACGACTTCCACGGCGCCGACGGCGAACTGCATGTCAGCCCCGCCCACCGGCACCCCGCCACCGAGGCCTTCGTGGCCGCCGGCCGGATGGCCCGGCACCGCTACAATCCCGACTTCAACGGCGAAGACCAGGAAGGCGTCGGCTACTACGACGTGACCATCCGCGACGGCCGCCGCTGGAGCGCCGCCAGCGCGTTCCTCAACCCGGCGCGCCAGCGCAGCAACCTCACCGTGCTGACCGGCGCCCAGGCCCGGCGCATCCTGCTGGAGGGCAAACGGGCCGTGGGGGTCGAGCTGACGCTCAACGGCTCACGGGTATCGATCAAGGCGCGCAAGGAAGTGCTGCTGGCCGCCGGCACCTTCGGCAGCCCGCACCTGCTGATGCTGTCGGGCATCGGTTCCGCCGCCGAGCTCCAGCCCCAGGGCATCGCCGTCCAGCATGAGCTGCCGGGCGTCGGGCAGAACCTGCGCGACCACCCGGACGTGGTGCTCTGCTACAAGAGCACCGACACCTCGCTGCTCGGCGTCTCGCTGGGCGGCAGCCTGAAGATGGGCAAGGCGGTGGTCGACTATGTGCGCCACAAGCGCGGCCCGCTGTCGAGCAACTGCGCCGAGGCCGGAGCGTTCCTCAAGACCCGGCCGGAGCTGGAGCGGCCCGATATCCAGTTGCATTCGGTGATCGGCGCCGTGGACGACCACAACCGCAAGCTGCACTGGGGCCACGGCTTCAGTTGCCACGTCTGCGTGCTGCGGCCCAAAAGCGTCGGCAGCGTGGGCCTGAACTCCGCCGACCCGGCGGCCGACCCGCGCATCGACCCCAACCTGCTGGCCCACGACGATGACGTGCAGACCCTGCTCAAGGGCTACCGCATCACCCGCGAGATCCTCGCCCAGTCGCCGATGGGCCGCTTCGGCCTCAAGGACCTGTACAGCCAGGACCTGCACAGCGACGAGCAATTGATCGAGCTGCTGCGCCGGCGCACCGACACCATTTACCACCCGGTCGGCACCTGCAAGATGGGCCGCGACGAGATGGCCGTGGTCGATGACCGCCTGCGCGTGCATGGCCTGGAGGGGCTGCGGGTGATCGACGCCTCGATCATGCCGACGCTGGTCGGCGGCAACACCAACGCGGCCACCTACATGATCGCCGAGCGCGGCGCCGAATGGCTGGCGTCGGCCTGAACCCAAGAACTCGTGTGAGACAGAACAATGAATACCCATCACAACAAGACCGTACGCCTGACCGCCTGGGCGGCGATTCTCGGCGGCGTGTTCGCCTACCTCAACGTCGGGCTGATGGCCGTGGCCACCCAAGGCGACATGGCGGTCACCCTGCAAGGCGCGACGATGCTCGCGCTGCCGGCCGGCTCCCGGCAGCTGTTCCGGCTGTCGATGTTCGCCGACCTGCTGGGTTTTTACCTGCCGCTGCTGGCCATCGGCGGCCACCTGTGGAACCAGTACCGACAGCAGGCGGGTCCCCTGGGCGACATGGCGGCCCTGGCCATCACGGTGTACGTGACGCTCGGGCTGGTCGGCGCCTGCCTGCAACTGGCCGCCCTGAACCCGTTGGCGCAACTGCACGCCTCAGGCGATCCGGTGGCCAAGGCCGCCGCCGAAGCGGCCTGGACCGCCATCGCGACCGCGTCGCAAAAAGGCTTGTGGTGGTGCGAAGGCCCTGTCGTGCTGTTCTGGGGCCTGGTGGTCGGCGCGCAACTGAAGCGCGATGGCTGGAGCGCGTCCCTGCGCTGGCCGCTGGCGCTGGTCGGCGTGTGCTTTGGCCTGGCGTTCCCGGTGGGGTTCTTTCCCGAGCTGGACCGGCTGTCCTACGGGTTGCTGGTGGTCATCGTCGCGGTCTTCCCGCTGTGGATGATCCTGTTCGGCTCGCGGCTGCTGCGCCGCGGTGAACTCAACGTCGCGCAGCCCCTCGCCGCGAAGTGACCGCCAAGCGGCCGGTCGCCCTCAGGCATGCGACCGGTCGCGGTGCTTTTTCGCCGTGGTGCCGAACCAGCGCTGGCACGAACGGCTGAACACGCTCTGCTCGGCGTACCCCAACAGGCCGGCGATCTGCACCATCTGCAACCCCGAGCGGCACAGGTAATGGTCGGCCAGCCGGCGCCGCTCGCGGTCGAGCAGCTCTTCGTAGCGCACCCCTTCGCTGAGCAGGCGCCGTTGCAGGGTCCGCGGGTGCAGGGTCACGCCGTCGGCGACGTTCTCGATGTTGCAGTGCCCGGTCGGCAGCAGCCGGCCGATCAGCTCGACGACCCTCAGGCTCAGCGCGGCGGTGCCCGGCGCGTAACTCGATTCCAGGTAACGGGTGGCGTAGTGCAGGGTCTGGGCATCGGCGTGGTCGATGGCGCGCTCGGCCAGGTGGATGGGCATCCGCCAGCCGCACCAGTCCTGTTCGAACTTCACTTCGCAGCCGAAGGTCTTTTCGTAGCCCCGCACCGGCCGAAGCGGCGGGTGCAGGAACGACACCTGCATCGGGTGCGCGCCCTCGCCGGCCAGCAGCTTCAGGATCTGCAGGGCGTTGGCCAGGCTCAACTCGTAGGACTGGCGCAACTGCGGCGCCGAGAGCTCGCTGATCCGGTAATCGAACTGCACCCAGCCGGCGTCGTCATGGCGCTCAAAGGCCAGCTGCAGCACCGGACTGTGGATGTAGAGGTAACGGGCGATGGCCTGGAACGCCTCCAGCACGGTGGCGGAGTTGCGGGCGATCACCGCCACCGGCCCGAGCATCTCCAGCCCCTGCCACTGCGCGAGCCGCAAGCCGAAGTCGGGGCACTTGAGCTCCACCGCCGTCGCCTCCAGCAGCAGGGACGCGCTGCGGTACAGGTAGAACGCGTCGTCGGGCCGCTCATGGGCCGGCGGGATGTGGAAGCGCGTCAGGAAGCGCTGCGGTTCGCCGCCCAGCTCGCGCACCAGTTCGTCGTAGCCCCACAGGTTGGTCGCCCGGATCAGATGACTCATTGTTGTGCTCTTGTGCGGTCAGGGTGTCGCCAAATGTCAATCGGCTGTCATGTTCCGTCAATCTATTTTTGCGCCTGCCCCCTACATTACGGAGGCTGTCGAGCGAGCCTCGACGCTTTGTCAATGTGCCCGGAGCAACGTCATGAACAACAACGACTACGACGTACTGATTATCGGCGCAGGCCTTTCCGGCATCGGAACCGCTTGCCACCTGAGCGAAGAATGTCCAGAGAAACGCCTGGCGATCCTGGAGCGGCGCGACTGCGCAGGGGGCACGTGGGATCTGTTCCGCTATCCGGGCATCCGCTCCGATTCGGACATGCTCAGCTACGGCTACCGGTTCCGCCCGTGGGACAGCCCGAAGGTGCTGGCCGACGGCGCCGCCCTGCGCCAGTACATCCAGGACACGGCCCAGGCGTTCGGCATCGACGACAAGATCCATTTCGGCCTGAAGATCATCGGCGCCGACTGGTCCACCGAAGACCGGCGCTGGCACCTCACCGCCCTGCACGAGGCCAGCGGCAACCTGCGCGCCTACCGCTGCAAGCATCTGGTGTGCTGCACCGGCTACTACAACCACGACGAAGGGTTCCTGCCGTCCTTCGCCGGGGAGGACGACTTCAAGGGCCTGCGGATCCACCCGCAGCACTGGCCGGACAACCTGGACTACGCCGGCAAGCGCGTCGTGGTGATCGGCAGCGGCGCCACCGCCGCCACGCTGATCCCGGCCATGGCGCAGACCGCCGGGCACGTCACCATGCTGCAGCGCTCGCCCTCGTACATCTACTCCTTGCCGGCGGAAGACAAGCTGACCGCCGCGCTCGCGCACCTCATGCCGTCCCGGTGGGCCTACGCGCTGGCGCGCAAGCGCAACATCCTGATGTACCGCTGGGCCTACGTGGCGTGCCGGCGCTGGCCGACGCTGATGCGCAAGTTCCTGCTCAACCACGTCCGCCGCCAGGTCGGCCCCGGCGTCGACATGCGCCATTTCACCCCGGCCTACATGCCCTGGGACGAACGCCTGTGCGCCGTGCCCGGCGGCGATCTGTTCAAGGCCGTGCGCCAGGGCAAGGCCAGTGTGGCGACCGACCGCATCGAGCGGTTCACCGAGCACGGCATCCTGCTCAAGTCCGGCCAGCACCTGGACGCCGACATCATCGTCACGGCCACCGGCCTCAAGCTGCAGCTGCTGGGCGGCCTGGCGCTGTCGGTCGACGGCGTGCCCTACCCGGTCAACGAGCACCTGACCTACAAGGGCGTGCTGCTCGAGAACCTGCCCAACCTTGCGTGGATCTTCGGCTACACCAACATTTCCTGGACGCTGAAGGTCAGCCTGTCGGCCAAGTACCTGTGCCGCCTGTTCAAGTTCATGGACCGACACGGCCTGGAAACCGTCGCCCCGATGGACGACGACGGCAACGCCTTGAACGACGGCATCATGGACTCGATGAAGTCCGGCTACATCCAGCGCGACCGGCAGATCCTGCCGCGCCAGGGCAAGGCTCATCCGTGGCGCGTGCTGATGAACTACAGCGCCGACAAGCGAATGCTGCTCAAGGATCCGGTGGAGGATCCGCGCCTGACGTTCCAGCCGCTGCGCCAGGCGTCGGCCGCCCCGCGCCAGACCGCGCTGCAGTGAGGTGGGCGATGACATCCCTCAGACAAGGCTCGCCCCGCGAAGTCGGCCACACCCGCTTCGTCCATCCCCGCCGGGGCCGCTGGATCGGCGCGCTGCTCAACGGCCTGCTGCGCCTCACCGTGAAATGGCGCCACGGGGCGCGCATCGACGTTGCGGCGCTGCGCGACCGACTGGCGAAACTCGACCGCCAGGCGCCGCACCGGCTGCTGGCCGGCGTGCAGCGCCAACGGGTGGACTGCAACGGCGTGAACGCCCATTGGCTGGTGCCCAAGGCCTGCCGGCCGAAACGCGTGCTGCTCTATATCCACGGCGGCGCCTTCGTCGGCTACACGGCGGACACCTATGCCGGCATGGTCGCGTCATGGTGCAAGGCCCTGGACGCCCGGGCCTTGATGGTCGATTACCGGCTGGCGCCGGAGTCGCCGCATCCGGCGGCGCTGCAAGACTGTTTCGCCGCCTACCAGTGGCTGCTGGACCAGGGCATCAAACCGCAGCACATCGTCCTGGCCGGCGATTCGGCCGGCGGCAACCTGGCGCTGGCCACCTTGCAGCACCTGAAACAGGCAGGCCGGCCGCTGCCCTGCTGCGCGGCGTTGCTGTCGCCGTTCCTGGACTTCACCCTCAGCGGCGCCAGCGCCCTCACCAACGCCCGCCGCGATCCGGTGTTCACCCACGCGTTCGCCATCGGCATCCGGGGCTTCTACGCCAGCGCCGAACAGCATTCGCTGCCGGCGGTGTCGCCGCTGTTCGGCGACTTCAACGGATTGCCGCCGTTGCTCTTGCAGGTCGGCAGCACCGAGATGCTGCTGGACGACGCCGTGCGTGCCGCCGCCAAGGCCCGCGCGGCGGGCGTGGCGGTGCAGCTGGAGGTCTGGCGGCACCTGCCCCATGTGTTCCAGATGGTTGCCGCACTGCCGCAGTCCCGTGAGGCCGCACAGCACGTCTGCGACTTCATCCGGGTTCATGCAGGCTGGAGTGCCGACCGTTGAATGGTGCTCCATTCATTTAGATAACGGTCGTTGCGCTTATGTGAAAGACGCGGCTACGCTCGGTCGGCCATGTGGCGAACTGATGGAGGAAACCGCTATGCAAGCGTCTCTTCGCAAGGCATTCCGGGAAGACGGAGCCGTGCTGATCAAAGGATTCCTGAACCCGCAGCAACTGTCCCAATGCCGGGAAGCCTACGACTGGGCCGTGGACAACCACGGCCCCAACGCCTTCCGGATGTTCAACGACACCGAGCAGCAAGCCCACGTCGACAACGCCAACCCCGTGGCCAAGGCCCGGCTGGAGGCCCTGGTGGCGGCCCTGCCTTTGGGCTGCCTGTTCGCTGACCTCTGGGGCAGCGAGAACGTCTGGTACTTCGCCGAGGAAGTCTTCCTCAAGGCCGGCGGCCACGGCTCGCGCACCCTCTGGCACCAGGACACGTCCTACCTGCCCTGGGCCGGCGAACACTGGGGCAACGCGTGGATCAGCTTCGAGTCCGTGCCCAAGCGCAACGCCCTGGAGATCGTCCGCGGCTCCCACCGCGGGCCGCGCTACGACGGCACCACCTTCCGCGACCCGAACGACCCGACCCAACCGCTGCACGGCGGCGACGCCCTGCCGCGCCTGCCGGACATCGAGGCCCGGCGCAAGCTCGACCCCGACGCCTACGACATCCTGTCCTGGGCCACCGAGCCCGGCGACATCGTCGTGCTTCACCCAGGCTCCCTGCACGGCGGCGCGCCGGTCGACGCGGCGTTCCCGGACCGGCACACCTTCGTGTTCCGTTTCTTCGGCGACGACGCCACGTTCAGCCCGCTGCCGGCCGACAGCGCCTCGGGCTACCCGCCCCAGGGCTCGCTGTTCGCCAACGAACTGGCCGGCCTGAAAGCGGGCGAGCCGTTCCGCCACCCGACCTTCCGCCGACTCATCTGACCTGACCGTGGAGAGCTGCCATGAGCGAACCGACACCCAAGCGCGAACTGATCAACCCGCCCCACACGCAAGCGTTCTACGACCAGTACCACTTCTCCCAGGCCAACCGCGTCGGCGACATCGTCTGGGTCTCCGGCCAGGTGGGGATCGACGCCAACGCCGTGCCCGGCGAAGGCATCGCCCAGCAGTCGTACCTGGCGTTCCAGGCCTTGCGCACGGTGCTTGAAGAGGCGGGCGCGACCCTGGCCGACGTGGTGGAGCTGATGACCTTCCACACCGACCTGCAAGCCGACATCAAGGCGTTCGCCAAGGTCAAGGACGAGTACTTCCCCGACCGTTACCCGGCATGGAGCGCCCTCGGCATCTCGCAGCTGTCGTTGCCGCAGCTGCGGGTCGAGATCCGCGCGGTGGCCGTGGTCGGCAGCGGCCGGGCCTGACCTGCGCGTGCCCCGCCACGCCGTTGGCTGCGGGGCACGCCGCGCCGGGTGCTTTCCCCCGATAATTTTCCTATAGTGCGGGACTGGATCACTTGCGCAACGACTGCGCCCGGAGCTCAGCCATTCCCATGCACAACGCCCCTCGCCCCGACCCTGCCGACACGCCCGGCCCGCTCCTCGACGGCCAACCCGAACCGCGCGCCCGCCGTGGCCGTCCGGTGGGCAACCATGAGGAAAAACGCACCGGGCTGCTCAAAGCGGTGATGTCGGTGATCGCCCGCGAAGGCTATGCCGACACGTCGATGCGCAAGGTCGCGCAGCAGGCCGGCTGCACCACCGGCGCGGTCACCTACTACTTCGCCAACAAAGAGGAAATGGTCACCGCCGCCGCCCGCCACCTGTTCGACGAATTCGACATCCTGCTCCACGGCGGCAGCGACCTGGACATCGGCGCGCTGATCAAGGAATGGCTGAACCTGGCCAAGACCGACGAGGCAGACGCCTGGCTGGCCCTGTTCCAGCTAATGGCCCATGCCCGGCACGAGCCGGCCTTCGCCAAGGTCTTCGAGGAGCGCTATGCGCGCTTTCGCGAAGCGTTCAGTTCGGTCCTGACCAGGGGACAGCGTGACGGCACGGTCCGCGGGGACGTGGAGGCCACCGTGCTCGCCGACCTCATCTGCGCCATGGGCGACGGCTGGATGATGGCCAAGCCCATCGAGCCCGAACGGTTCACCGACGCCCGCAAGGAAGCCTTGCTTGCGGCGGTGCTGACCCTGATCGCGCCACCGCCCGCACGCTGAACCGGCGGCGGGCGTCCCTGCCCGCCCGGTTCCCGCCTGCTAGCGCACGGAGGGCGGCACCGAACCGCCCAGCCAGGCGCTGACCGCCTCGATGTCCGCCTCCGACAGCCCCGCCGCCATGGCATTCATCGCCTGCCCCGGATCCCGGCGGCTGCCCTGCTTGAACGCGTGCAACTGATCCGCCAGATAGAAACGTCCCTGCCCGGCGATGCGCGGTGCCAGCGGGCCACCCGTTGCCTCGTTGCCGTGGCAGGCCGCGCACCCCTTGGCGGCGAACACGGTTTTGCCTTGGTTCTGGAGCGCCTTGACGTTGTCGTCTGGCTCACCCGTCCCCGGCGCCTGTTTCGCGTAGAAGTCCGCCAGGCGCTTGATCTGCCCGTCGCTCAGGCTCGCGGCCAGCGCCTCCATCGTCGGGCTGTGCCGGTGCCCTTGGGCGAAGGCGCGCAACTGCGCCTCAAGGTACGCCGCCTGCTGGCCGGCCAGCGCCGGATACCGGGCATTGGCCGATCGGCCGTCGGCGCCGTGGCACAGCGCGCAGGTGTCCTGCAACTGCGGCCAGGGCCCGACGCTGGCCTGGTAGTGCGCGTCGTGGGCGTCCAGGTTCTGCATGAACCGGTAGCCCTGCCACATCTCGGGGCCGTAGACCCCGGCGAACGCCGCCACGGACACGGCCGCCAACGCCGTTGCGGTCCAGATGATCCGCTTCATCAGGCCGTCCTCCTGCGCTGCGCCAACGCCTGCAAGGCTTGCAGCGCCGCCCGGCGGCCGGAACGCACGGCGCCGTCCATCGCCCCCGGCCAGACCTCGGCGGTCTCGGTGCCGGACCAGATCAACCGCCCCACGGACGGCCGCAGGTGCTGGCCCCACTGCGTCCAGAATCCCGGCGGCAGCGGTGCGATGCAGCTCAGCGACCAAGGATCGGCCTTGCCCCAGTCATGGTCGTGGAACTGCCGGGGCCGCAGGGCTTCGTCGCCCAGCGCCTTGGCGTAGATCTGCGACAGGATCGCCTCGGCACGCCCGGCATCGCTCGGCAATTGCCCGGTGCGGACGAACGCGTTGAGCACGCCGATCCGGCCGTCCGGCGGCGAGTTGTCGTAGGACCAGATCAACGGCCCCTCCACCTGCACGATCTGCCCGTTCAGGCCCTTGTCGCGCCAGAACGGCCGGTCGTACACGTGCACGGTCTTGCGCATCGGCGCGTGGGCCGGCCAGCGGCGCTGCAGTTGCGCACGCCCCTCGGGCAGCGGCGGATCGAACTCGATCCGGTTGCACAACGCCGGGTTGAGCGCGGCGATCACCTGCCGGGCGCGGACGACGCCCTGGTCGGTGTGCAGCTCGACGATGTCCCGGTCCCAACCGACGATTTTGCGCACCGGGCACGACAGCCCGACCTTGTCGCCCAACCCTTCGGCCATCTTCAGCGCCAGCCGCTGCGAGCCGCCGACGAAGCGGGTTTCCTGGGCGCCGTCCTTGATGCCTTCCAGCGATTCAAGGCTGCAGCCTGAGGTGTTGATGATCGACAGGTAGTGCAGCAGGCTCACGCCGGCCGGCGAACTGCCGAAGCTCAGGCTCACCGACATGTCGAAGCCGATCCGGTCCACCGGGCTTGCGCCTTCGCGGCTGAGCCATTCGCCGACGGTCTGCCTGTCGAGGGCGGCAGCGTTTTGTGCCGTCCACGGCTCGGCGGCCGGCACCGCGCGGGACATTTCGTTGAGCTTGCCCACCAGCGCCGCGTTGGCGTTCGGTCCGCCGCTGGCGTCTTCCTCCACACTGGCATCGCCCAACAGGTAGACCGTCTTGCCTTGGTAATAGGTGGGGAACGTGTCCACCTCCAGTTGCCGGGCCAGGTCGGCGATGGCGGTCTGGCCTGGGCCGATCCACTGGCCGCCGGCCTCGGACACCACGCCATCGCCCAGGTCATGGTTGTAGGTGCGCCCGCCCACCCGGTCCCGGGCCTCCAGCACCTGAAAGGATTCGCAACCGGCCGCCCGCAAGTCCCGTGCCGCCGTCAGGCCCGCCAGGCCGGCGCCGAGGATCGCCACGTCCAGCACATCCTCGGGCGTCGATGGCTGCTGTGCCGCGGCCCGCCCGCTCAACGCCAGGCCGCCGACCACCGCCGCCGCTCCGAGCGCCTGCAACAACCGGCGCCGCTGGGCGGCCTCCAGGGGCAATTCGCTGTTTTCTGTGTTCATCGTTGCCTTGTCCTCGGTCGGTTCAGCGGGGTTGCAGTTGGTACGAAGCCTTCTTCGAACGCCCCAGCGCGCAATAGGCGACATGCAACTGCATCAGGTTGAAAGCCCACGTCCCCATGGCCAGGGTGTAGAAGTTCAGGACGACATTGGTCTCGTCCCCCGGAATTTTGTAGAAGTCATAAATGCTTGCGATGGCCTGGCTGCTCAGCATGGCCAGGGTCAGACCGATGGCCGCCCGGTATTCGCCGACGCTCACCAACTGGCACACCACCCACACCAGATAGAGCGAAAAGCAGCTCCAGGTGACCAGGTAGAAGTACGGCAGCGGCTTGGCGATGGCGCTCGACAGCACCAGCCCGAACGTCGCCGCCAGGGCGGCCGCGAACAGCAGGATGTCCTTGGTGAGCTGCGGCTTGTAGCCGTGGGTGACGGCCATCATGCCGATCACCGCGATCACCGGGATGCCGAAGCCCCGGGAGAACGCATCGCAGAAGAACGAGATGAAGTAGGACACCTCCCAACCCATCACGAAGTAGAGCAAGGCATTGGTTGCCGAGAACGCCACGACCAGGCATTCGAGCCCCAGCAGGACGTTGCCCTTGCGCAGGAACTGGATGCCATACACGACGCCGGACGAAACCAGCAGGAAAGCGGCAAGACAAATAGCGATGTTTCGAGGATCCATGGCGGCACGCTCGCTTTAGGGATGTTGTGGTGGTTGGTTGGCCGAAGCCAGGTAATGGGCGATCGCCTTGCGTTCGTCCGCCGACAGCGCGGCGGCCATGGCCTGCATGGCGCCGGTCGGTTCGCGGCGGCGGCCGTCGGCGAACGCGTCGAGCTGCGCCCGCAGGTAGTCGACGCCCTGCCCGGCCAGGCGCGGGAACCCGGCGGCGCCTTGCAGGTTTTGGCCATGGCAGGCGACGCAGCCGCGGGTGGTCACCAGTTGCTTGCCCGCGTCCAGCAGGCCGGCGTCGGGGCGAAAGCTTTGGTTGTCGGGCGGGCTCTGGCGGGCGAAGTAGTCCGCCAACTGGCGGATGTCCGACTCGCTGAGGGTCTTGGCCAGCGGTTCCATGTTCGGCGCCCGGCGCTGCCCGTCGGCGAACTGCTGCAACTGGCCGATCAGGTACGGCGCCGGCTGGCCGGCCAGGCTCGGGTAGCGTTGATGCAGCGAACGGCCGCCGTTGCCGTGGCAACTGGTGCAGACGTCCGTCAGGTGCGGCCACGGCCCTTCGGCCTCGTAGGCCTGGGCCGAATCGCCGATGTACTGCTGCAGGTGATAGAGGCCGAGCAGATCCCGGCCGTAGAAGGCGGTCAGCAATGCGACCGCCGCCAGCACGCCCAACGTCATGAGTCTTTTCATGTTGTCCTCCTACCCCTGGCGCAACGCGTTGAGCACTTGCAGGGCGCTGCGGTGCCCCGAGCGCACGGCGCCGTCCATGTAGCCGGCCCAGATGTCGGCGGTTTCCGTGCCCGACCAGTAGAGGTTGCCGCAGGACGGGTGCAGGGACTCGCCATGGGTGCTCCAGAACCCCGGCGGGATCGGCGAGACGCAGGTGATCGTCCACGGGTCGGCGAAACCCCAGTCGTGCTCGCTGTATGACACAGGGCTCAAGGCCTCTTCCCCCAGGCTTTTCGCGTAGGTTTGCGCCAGCAGGTCTTTCACCTCGTTCAGGTCGGAAGGGACTTTGGCGTTGACGATGAAGGCGTTGATCACGCCGATCTCGCCCCCCGGCGGCGAGTTGTCGTAGGCCCAGAGGATCGGGCCGTTAAGTTGCAGGGTGTGGCCGTTCAGGCCCTTGTCGCGCCAGAACGGGCGGCGGTAGACCATCACCGTCTTGCGCGCCGGCGCATGGGCCGGCCAGGCGCTTTGCAGGGCGGCGCGCCCGGCGGGCAACGGCGGGTCGAAGGTCAGTTGATGGCACAGCGCCGGGTGGATCGCCATGATCACCTTGCGGGCGCGCACCGGGCCCCGGTCGGTGTGCAGCGTGACGACCGGCTGCCCCCAGTCCGAAATCCGCCGCACCGGGCACGACAGGCGCACCTTCGGGCCCAGGGCATCGGCCATCCTGATCGACAGCAACTGCGAGCCGCCGACCAACCGGGTGCCCTGGGCGCTGTCCTTGATCGAGTCCAGCCGCGCATATTCGCAACCGGCGGAATTGATCATCGACAGGTAATGCAGCAGGCCCATCTTCGCCGGCGGCACCCCGCAGGTCAGCGACAGGCTGACGTCCCAGCCGGAGCGGTCCTCAGGCTTGACGCCCTGCCCGGCCAGCCAGTCGCCCATCGACAGTTTGTCCAGTTCGGCGAGCCGGGAGGACTTCCACGGCGCCCCGCACGGCACGTCCCGCGACAGCTCGCTGAGCTTGGCCGCCAGGGTTTCGTCGGTGCCGAAGGTGCCTTCCAGGTCGATTTCGACACGCCCGTCGGCCCCGCCGAGAACCACCGTGCGACCTTGGTAATAACTGGGGAACGTCCCCACCTCCAGCTCGCGAGCCAAGTCCGCCACGGCGGTCTGGCCCGGGCCGATCCACTGCCCGCCGGCCTCGGACACGAAGCCCGAGCCCAGATCGTGATTGAGCGTGCGACCGCCCACCCGGTCGCGGGCCTCCAGCACGGCGAACGCTTCGCAGCCGGCCCTTTGCAGGTCGCGGGCCGCCGTCAGTCCGGCCAGGCCCGCGCCGATGATCGCCACGTCCAGCACGTCGCCGGCATCGCCCTCCGCCGTGTCGGCGGCATCGGCCAGGCCGATCCTGAGGCCCAGGCCGCCGACGGCCATCGAGGCGCCGGCCAGCTTGAGCAGTTGCCTTCGCGGCAATTCGAACGGACTCCCGGGGGAGTACGGCTTGTCCATGTTCCTACCTCACGCAAGTGGTCTTCTGATGGGGTCGCTCCCTGACGGAGCCTTTCTTCGGGCAAAACGGGGCCTGTCCGCCCGTACACGGCGATCCGCGCGGCAGGGTCAAACGGTGTCGTGAACGGCGGCCTGCGCCGGCGCCGGGCTCAGCCGGCCTTGCGCACCCGTCGGTTGGTGAAGCTGTCGAGCTGATGCGCGGCGCCCAGCGCCAGCGTCATCGCGCACCACTGCAACGGCTCCGGCAGCAGCGACGGCGTCTTGTGGCGCAGGGCGGCCAGCAACGGGTGCTCGATGCCGCCGATGCGCTCCGCCAGCAGATGGCCGATGAACGATTGGGTGCCCACGCCGTGCCCCGAGCAGCCGGCGGTGTAATGGATGTTCTGGTGCGTGCCGGTTTCGCCCACCACCGGCAAGGCGTCGAACGCCAGGCTGATGTAGCCGCTCCAGCAATGCTGGATGCCCAGCCCGCGCAGCGTCGGGAAACGCTCGTGGAGCGCGACGGCCAATTGTTGGTAGGCGACGTGGTCCGGCTCGTTGGGGGTCTTGCTGCCGTACACGTAGCTGATGCGCTTGGTGGTCAGCACCAGGGTGTTGTGGGCGGTCAGGCGGTGGCTTTCCATGGTCAGGTGGGAGGTCATGATCCCTTCGCGGTTCGGCCAGCCCAGCGACGCCAGTTGCGCCGGCGACAGCGGCTGGGTCTCGATGGCCGAAACCTTGATGGGCATGACCTTGTCGCGCAGCAGCCCGAGCTGCGGGGTGTAGGCATTGGTGGCGAACACCAGGTGCGGCGCGCTGGCGCTGCCGTGCGGCGTCTTGCACTCGATGACAGGCCCTTCGCTGTAGCCGAGCAGCGGCGTGTTCTCGTAGAGCCGCACGCCCGCGCGGATCGCCGCGCGGCGCAGGCCCAGCACATACTTGCCGGGGTTCAGCGTGCCGCCGCCGGGGATGTGGCAGCCGAACAGGAACGCCGGCGGAATGCCCCGCGCCCGCATCTGCGCGTGATCCAGGAAGGTCGCCGGCGAACCCAGCGAGACGCCCAGCTCCATGCTTTCGCGCAGGCGTTTTTCCTGGGAAGGATGCACGCCGGCGCGGATGATGCCCGAGGGGTTGTAGTCGCAGTCGATGCCGAGTTCGCCCAGCTTTCTTTCGACATAGCCGACGCCTTCGTCGTAGAAGCGGATGATGGATCTGGCCTGCTCGTGGCCGACACGCTTGAGGAACAGCTCGTACTCCAGCCCCTGGCCGCCGCCGAGGTAACCGGCGTTGCGGCCGCTGGCGCCGAAGCCGGCGAATTCCTGCTCGAGGACAATCACTTTCGCGCCCAGGGCCGTGAGTTCCAGCGCCGTGCTGAGGCCGGCGAACCCGGCGCCCACCACAATCACATCGGCGCTGTCGTCGCCGGACAGGGACGGCTGGATATCGTCCGGACGTTCGAGCCAGCCGCCCAGGCTGCG
Source organism: Pseudomonas sp. NPDC089534 (assembly GCF_044749305.1). Taxonomy (NCBI): domain Bacteria; kingdom Pseudomonadati; phylum Pseudomonadota; class Gammaproteobacteria; order Pseudomonadales; family Pseudomonadaceae; genus Pseudomonas; species Pseudomonas sp. NPDC089534. The sequence goes on from NZ_JBIVHR010000002.1 coordinate 118,847, forward strand.
AAAGTGTCCCGGCTCGGCGGCCGACGGGCTGGATGCGTTCCGGCGGGTCATGGACATGGCAAATCTCCTGCTCTGCCTGGTGTTTTTCAGGCCAATCTCGTGGTGCTTCGACGGGCGGCCGTTGCGGAAAAGCAGAGGAGGCCCGCCAAAACCATCTGACTTGATCAAATGACCAAGTCGGATAAACAAAAGCAATCGACATGCCAACCGCACGCCTGGATAGTCTTTCTTAAGGGAAATCAAACCGTTACGCTGCTCGCACCGACAAGCCGTCGCCCCGCAAAAGCCAAGCCGGGCAGGATCGTGCACGGATCCTGTGAATTAAGGAAACAAGTGTTACTTAATTGGTGCACCCCTCCTCACCCTCGGTTTGAACATCAAAAAGGAACGAGATGAACCTGCAGATTGAGATCGACCACCTGTTCGACGGCCAGGCGTTCGCCCGGCCGCTGTTCTATGCCTGTCCGGGCGGGCTGCGTTTCGGACTCTCCGAAGGCGGCGGGATGATCGAACAGTTTCTGACGGCCCTGCGCAAAGCGACCGAGGTCTGCCGCGATGTCTTCGACGGTGAAGATTCGCTCACCGTCTGCCTGCGAACCCATTCCCGCGGCAACCCGATGGTTCATCGCGCCACGCTCCGCGCGCTCCAGTCAGCGGGCATCCAGATACCCGCCGTCCGCTCGGTCTGGAGCGAGATGATCGACGACGAATGGTTTGACGAAACGGTGCCCGAGTACTGGGTGAACGTCGCGTTCGAGGCCCCGTCGGATCTGCTGCAAGCCGTTCTCTGGTGCGCGATGGCCAGCGATTTCGGCGCCATCAGGCCCAAACCCGGTTGCGCCTTTTACCTCTTCAACCTGAACCGGCAGGTCATGGCGTTCCCTTATGACGACAGGGGGATGGACGTGGTCGGCCCCAACAAGACGCTGCTTTCACAGCTGTACCGCAAGCACCAGGCGTACTTGCTGGACTATGACCGGGATGAGATGGACGCGACCTTCGCTGAATCAGGGGATGATTGACATGATTGCCTGAGGCAACTATATATTTGCCTCAGGCAACCATAAGGTCTTCCGTCATGTCCCCGATCACCGAACGCGCCGAAACCGTCCGCCGCTTCAACCGCTTCTACACCCAGCAGATCGGCGTGTTGCAGGAACACCTGCTGCGCAGCGAGTTCTCGCTGACCGAAAGCCGCATCCTCTACGAACTGGGCTCGCGGGCGGACCTCACCGGCGCCGACCTCTGCCAGATGCTGGGGCTGAACGCGGGCTACCTGAGCCGGGTCATCGGCGGCTTCGAGAAAAAGGGCCTGATCGACAAGACCCGCTCCGCCACCGACGCCCGCGCCTCGTGCATCGGGCTCACCGACCAGGGCCGGCAGGTGCTGGCCACCCTGGAGCACGCCTCCCGCGAAGAGGTCATCGCCCTGTTGCAGCGCTTGGCCGAACCCCAGCAGGAGCAACTGATCCAGGCGATGAAACGGGTGCAGAACCTGCTGGGCGACGGCGAACCGTCCTACCTCTTGCGCGACCCCAAGGCCGGCGACATGGGCGCCGTCGTCCAGCAGCAGGCCGAGCTGTACACCCGCGAATACGGCTGGAACCACGAGTTCGAAGCGCTGGTGGCCGAGATCGTCGCCAAGTACCTGCGCGAGTTCGACCCGAGCGGCGAACGCTGCTGGATCGCGGAAAAGGACGGCCGGGTGGTCGGTTCGGTCTTTGTCGTCCGCCATGACGCCACCACGGCCAAGCTGCGGATGCTCTACGTTGACGCCGGCGCCCGCGGCCTGGGGATCGGCAAGCGCCTGGTCGAAGAGACCCTGCGCTTCGCCCGTCAGGCCGGCTACAAAACGATGATGCTGTGGACGGTCGACATCCTCACCGACGCCCGCCGGCTCTACCAGAAGGCCGGCTTCCGGTTGGTCGAAGAGGAGCCGATGCACAGCTTCGGCAAGGATCTCGTCAGCCAGACCTGGGCGGTGGACCTGTGACGCCGACCGGCCCTGAACAACGGATTCGACCATCAGCGGGTGGAGTTTCAGGGCGGTTCTGTGGTGTCCTGTCGCCAAAGGCCCGCCGCTTCCGGCGGGGCTCACGTCACTCGACTACTTCACGATGAGGTTCGTTTCATGAGCAAAGCGCCCTACGTCCCGCCCAAGGTCTGGAAACACGAGGCTCCGTCCGGCGGCCATTTCGCCAACATCAACCGCCCGGTGGCCGGGCCGACCCACGACAAGGCCCTGCCGGTCGGCAAGCATCCGCTGCAGCTGTATTCGCTGGCCACGCCCAACGGCGTCAAGGTCACCATCCTGCTGGAGGAACTGCTGGCCCTGGGGCATTCCGGCGCTGAGTACGACGCCTGGCTGATCCGCATCGGCGAGGGCGATCAGTTCTCCAGCGGCTTCGTCGAGGTCAACCCGAACTCGAAGATCCCGGCGCTGCTGGACCGCAGCGTGGAACCGGCCATCCGCGTGTTCGAGTCCGGCTCGATCCTGCTGTACCTCGCGGAAAAGTTCGGCGCCCTGCTCCCCTCCGACCCGGCCGGCCGCACCGAAACCCTGAACTGGCTGTTCTGGCAGATGGGCTCGGCGCCTTACCTGGGCGGCGGCTTCGGCCACTTCTACGCCTATGCGCCGGAGAAGTTCGAATACCCGATCAACCGCTTCACCATGGAAGCCAAGCGCCAACTGGACGTGCTCGACCGCCGCCTCGGCGAAAGCGCCTACCTGGCCGGCGACACCTACACCATCGCCGACATCGCCGTCTGGCCGTGGTACGGACAACTGGTGCGCAACAACGTCTACGCCGCCGCCGAGTTCCTCAACGCCCAGCAATACACCCACGTACTGCGCTGGGCGGAAGAGATCGCCAAGCGGCCGGCGGTGCAGCGCGGAATGCGCGTTAACCGCACCTGGGGCGATGAGGCGAGCCAGGTGCCGGAGCGGCATCGGGCTGAGGATTTGGGGTAAGGGAACGGAGTCTTACTGACAGAACGGCCGGTCAAGCGTTGGCTTGACCGGCCGTTTTTTTGCTTCAGCGCCTCGTGACTATCCCGCGCCGCCGCTATTGGGCTGGAGACGCCTCCGGACATTCATCGGCCCATCGCGTCACCGTCATGTCGTTGAGTCGCTCACCCAGGGTGTCGACGCGCAAGCAAACGCCCTTTTTTGAGTAGAACAGGATGCAGCGCGAACTATCAAAAGAGCAGGAATCAAGCTCCAGGACATTGCGCGCAGCCAGCTCGCGCTCGACACCACTGTATTCATAGCCATCGCGGGCGTGCATCGGGGTTGGCTTCCACCCCTGTTTGATCAACTTGGACCTGGCCGCCACCAAAGATTCACCGACGGCGATGCCTGCTGGCCCTAGCGTGTCGTTTATCGGTTGTGAGCCACCGGCAAATGCCAGGCCGGGCCCCGCGCAATACATTGCCAGGAGCAAGAGGGTCGGGGCCTTCAAGAGCAAACCGGCCGCTCACCCAGCCTCTCCACCAACCTGACGAGATAACCGTCGGGATCCTTGACGATGAACTCGCGCTGGCCTACTTCCAGATGGTCAGCCCGATACCAAGTGTCTTGGCATTCTCGATAGAGTGAACATCCAGCCTGATCAAGTTTTCGGATGATGGGCGCGACAGCCTCAACATCAATCTGAAGGTTGATGCCTCTTCCAAACGGCTGGGTCAGCGGCGCAGTCAGCCATTGGCCCGCGTCCGGATCAACCTGCTCAAGCATGACTTGAGCACCATTGAGATCAAGGTAGGCAAATCCGTCTTCCGGGCGTTGATAAGCAATTTTGAATCCCAGATGAGAAACCCAAAAAACCAGGCTGCTGTCCAGGCTGGTGACCATTAACTCCGGAACCAGCCGATTACGTTCGAACATGAGATGACTTCCATTTCAAAAGGCGCGTTTTTGCGGGCGGGCAGGTTCTGCTCTTATGCATTCGATGCCACGACTGGAGCGTGGCGAGCGCGATGATGCTTGATCGGGTGGGAATTATCGAGTCAGGTGGAGTGGCGACTTCTGGCTGTGGGTTCAATCCCCCCGAACTCAGGTGCAGTGGCAGCACTTTCAAAGGATTGTCCCCATTTCTCTTTTCTTACCCTTTCCCACAACCCGAATTTGAACGCTACGGTGCAACCCCTTCCGGCACTACCGCTCGACCCGGCGCTGACCATGCCGTGATTTCTTCCCGTACCTACGCTACCGGACGAGCGCTCGACCGCTAATGGCGATACTGAGAAATCGTTCCTATCCTTGAAAGTCATTGCGAATTGGCCATTCGAAGACCTCGGAAGTTGAAGGAGCACATGCCATGAAGCTCACAGCAAGTCTGTTTGGATTCAGCCTTGTGTTATGGACTATCTGTGCACCAGCAGCAGATCGCTACGACGCGCTGGCAGAGGCGCCTTTCACCAAGGGTTTCCTGGCCAAGGAAGACGTCGCGGCGCTGGCGGATGAATTGGCGTTCCAACGCGCGACCCAGGCTTACTTGTGGGCATTGCCAGCGTTGAACATGTACGGCATGAAAGAAGGTTCGGAAAAGACCTTCGGCAAGGGCTATAACGTCCTGCCCATCTTCAAGGGACGGCTGAACGCCAAGACTCTGATCACCACCCCCAACTCCGATGTCATTTATGCGCTGGGCTATCTGGATCTGAAGGACGACGGCCCCATGGTGATCGAGGTGCCGCCAGGGCTACAGGGGATCCTTGACGACTTCTGGCAACGGCCAATCTGTTCCGAAGGGCCGATCAACGGCAAACAATGGTGCGGTGACGTCGGCCTGCCGGGGCCGGACCAAGGCAAAGGCGGCAAGTATTTGCTCTTGCCTCCGGACTACAAGGGGACGGTTCCCGACGGGTATTACGTGCTGCGTTCGCGCACCTATGGCGTGTTCGTGTTCTGGCGCGGTTTTTTCAAGGATCCGCAGCAACTGCAAGAGCCGGTCAAGGTCATGGAGCAGACCCGCATCTACCCGTTGGCCAAGTCGGGCAGCGCCAAACCCATGCAGTTTCCAGACGCATCCAAAGTGCCCGCCAACATGCTTTACCCTCAGGACGGCAGCGCCTTCCAGATGCTCGACCGATTCATCCAGCACGAATACGCCGACCCGCAGGACATGGAAATGCGCGGTGTACTGGCAACGCTGGGGATAGCTCAAGGGCAGACTTTTGCTCCGGACCGGCGCACCAGCACCTTGCTTGACCGCGGCGCCCGAACGGCTTTCCGAATGGCGCACCAAATTGCCTATCAACCCAACTCCAGCGAACCCAGTGCACTGTGGTACAAGGATCGCCGCTGGATGAACGTTTTCCCTGGAAATGCCACCTTCACGGCGAACAGTTTCAACTACATCGATGCACGCACCCGTTTTTTCGCCGTGGCCTACTCGGCAAGCCCGGGGATGGCAGCGAACATTGAAAATGTCGGCGCCAAATACCCGGTCACCTTCGTCGACAAGGACGGCGACTTCCTGCAAGGCAGCCAGCGCTACAAGCTGCACTTGCCCAAGGACATTCCAGCGGCGCTGTTCTGGTCAGCGACTGTGTATGACCCCGTCACAGGTTCCGGCCTGGACAACGGCCAGGCGTTTCCATCGCTCAATGCCATGGACAAGCCGACGAGCAATGCCGATGGCTCAACGGATATCTATTTCGGACCGGACTCGCCGGGCGACGGCAAGAATTGGCTGCGCACCCGATCCGATGAGGGCTTCTTTGTGATCTTGCGCCTCTATGGGCCAACCAAGGCCTTCTATGATCAAAGCTGGAAGCCCGGTGACATCGAAAAGCTCAAATGACTCGCGTGCCAGCGCCATGTGATCACCTGCGCGGCACCTGTTTATGGGCATTGGCTTCGAAGTGTCTCCTTTTGGCCGCTTACGCAGCGCACCCGCTCAAGGCGGCATCGTGGAGTTGGAATGATTTCATATTGATCGCAGCTGCCTAAACCACCCCTTGCAACATACTTTGCCGACCGAAGGTAGGTAGCAATGGACTCGAACAAACGAAGGGTACGCACCTCATCGACAGTGTTTTTTTCATTGTTCTTCTTATCTGCGGCTCATGCTGAGGACTCTGCGGAACTGGCCAAGAAAGCCCTGAACCCGGTCGCCGCCATGTACAGCCTCCCGATCCAGTACAACTGGGATCAAAAGATGGGGCCGTCCAATCATGGCATGCACAGCGTCACCAATATCCAGCCCGTGCTGCCTTTCGAATTGAATGATGACTGGAACCTGATTTCCCGTACCATCCTGCCGGTCATTGATCAGCACGGCCTGGCACCCAACGGGGCGGCGGACAAATCCGGTGTCGGCGATATCACACAGAGTTTCTTCTTCTCACCGAAGAGGCCAACGGATAGCGGCTGGATTCTGGGGGTCGGTCCGGCGTTGCTGATGCCTACAGGCAGTGATGACTTGCTGGGAAGCGAGCAATGGGGTCTCGGCCCGACAGCCGTTGCGTTGAAACAGTCAAATGGCTGGACACGAGGAGTTCTCGCGAATCATATCTGGGGGCTGAACGGTAGCCCTCCGGACGACAAGGAAAAGGTCAATCAAACGTTCCTGCAACCCTTTCTCTCCTATACCACCAGTGCACTCACTACATACGGAGTCAACACCGAGTCGACCTACAACTGGCAATCACGTGAATGGTCGATACCGGTCAACTTGACGATAACGCAATTGTTGAAAATCGGCGGTCATCCCCTGACGATTCAAGCCGGGCCACGATATTGGCTCGACAGCCCCGATGATGGCCCTCAGGACTGGGGCTTTCGTGCGGCCGTGACGTTTCTGTTTCCACGTTGAGAGGACGGCTCAGAATCTTCACCGGAAATGTCTTCTGACCGTTAACGATCAGTCCAGGTCTACTACCACCATTCCCGCCCACACCCCACCTCACCCCAACCTAACAACATCCACCGAAACCTCCCGAGCCACCTCCACCCCCCGGTTCTCCAGCCAGTGCGTGGTGTTCCGGTCCTCCGGCCAGCCGGCACCCGGCCCGTAGTCCGTGGCGATGCCGTTGCGGTGATCGGTGATCGTGCCTTGCAGAATGAACACCATGCCGGGCCTGTCCTTGTGGTCGTGGAGCGGGCCGAACACGCCGCCGGGGTCGATGGTCACCAGGCGCATGCGCAGTTGGCGCCCTGCCATGCCTTCGATCTCCGGGCCCAGGTCCAGGGTTGCCAGCAACTCCACTGTGACGCCTTGGGTTGCCGGGGCCGTGCGTTCGCCGCTCATTTCGGTGTCCTCCGCAAAAAGACAGGGCTTCATCAGCAGTAGACACCCTGTAACCCTTCAGCGGGCGATAAGCGACAACCGGTCAGACGGCCCACGGCGCCACAGGGTCGAACTTCGACTCGATCCACTGCTTGAACGCGACCACCGTCGCACTGGGAAAGCGCGCCGAAGGCCTGACCAGATAGACGCCGCCCGGCGTATCGAGCTGCCAGTCGGCGAGCACCTGGCGCAGCCTCCCGGCGGCGATGTCGCGGCTCATCAGCCAGTCGCCGGCGCCGAGGATGCCCTCGTCGGCGCAGGCCGCCGCCAGCAGGGATTCGCTGTCGTTGGCGGTCAGGTTGCCGTTGGGCGTCACGGTCTGGATTTCGTCGCCCCGGTGCAGGCGCCAGTGCGGAAAGGACGCGAGGCCGCTGAAACGCAGGCAATTGTGCCGGAGCAAGTCCTGCGGCGTTTCGGGTACGCCGTGCCGCTCCAGGTAGGCCGGTGAGGCGCAGAGTATCCGGCGGTGGTCGCAGAGTTTTTTGGCGACCAGTCGGCTGTCCTCCAACGCGCCGATGCGGATGGCCGCATCGAACCCTTCATCGATGATGTCCACCCGCCGTTCGCTGTAGTCGGCGTAGACCGAGACCTGCGGATACGCCTTGAGAAACGCCGGCAGCATCGGCCCGAGCCAACGCCTGCCCATGGCCGCCGGCAATGCGAGGCGCAAGGTGCCGCGAACTTCGCCCGCCGCCTCTGCCGTCTGTTGCTGCGCTTCCTCCAGCAGCTCGATGGCCGCGCGCAGGCGCTGCTCCAGCCGCAGGCCCGCCTCGGTGATGCGCACCTGTCGGGTGGAGCGCTCGACCAACCTCACGCCCAGGCGCGCCTCCATGGCGGCGAGGCGTTTCGAGACGACGGTCGGGTGCCGTTGCAGCACCCGTCCGGCGCCGACGAACGAGCCTTGCGCGGCCACAGCGAGGAACGCCGCGACCTCGTCGCTGTGCTGATGACTCAGGACATCCAGATTCATGGCTTGAGAATGATCGCCCCCGATGATCGTCCGGACTCCAGGTCCGCGTGCGCCCGCGCCGCGTCGGCCAACGGGTAGGCCGCCCAGATCCGGGGCTTGATGATACCCGCGCCGACCGCCGCCAGCACATCCTGCGCCCGTGCCTGGTATTCGGCGTCAGTGGCCGTGTGCGCCGCGAGCGAAGGACGCGTCAGGAACAGGGAACCCTTGGCGTTGAGCGTGGCCAGTTCCACCGCCGCCGGCGCGCCGGACGACGCCCCGAACGACACCATGAGGCCACGCGGGCGCAAGCTGTCCAGTGACGCCTGGAAGGACACACGGCCGATGGGGTCGTAGACCACGTCCACCTTCTGCCCGTCGGTGAGGCGCGCGACCTGCGCCGCCAACGTGTCCGGGTCGAACACCAGCACTTCGTCGCACCCGGACGCCCGGGCCTTCTCGACGCTGGCCTGCTTCGACACCACACCGATCACCCTGGCGCCCAGGTGTTTCGCCCACGGCGCCATGATCTCGCCCAAACCGCCCGCCACGCCGTACAGCAGCACCGTGGTACCCGGCCCCACCGGATAAGTGGACTTGAGCAGGTACTGGGCGGTGATGCCCTTGAACAGCACGGCGGCGGCCTCATCGAAAGACAGCGAGTCCGGGAGCTTCACCAGCCGCTGCGCGGGAAACAGCCGGGCCGAGGCGTAAGCGCCCAACGGGCCGGTGGCGTAGGCGACACGGTCGCCGACCTGCACAGAGCCGACACCCTCACCCACCGCCGCTACGCGCCCGGCCCCTTCCAGGCCCAGCCCGGACGGCAGCGCGACGGGCACCGCGCCCTTGCGTTGGGTCACGTCGAGGTAGTTGACGCCGATGGCTTCCTGGCGGAGCCACACCTCGCCGGGGCCGGGCGACAGTACGTCGAGGGTGTCCAGGGTCAACACGTCAGGCGCGCCGGCCCGGGCAAAACGGATCGCTGAAACCATGGGGGTTTTCCTTGCTGTCAGAAGCGGTCTTCAAAGGGTGGGCCGAGTATGGGAATTCGCTTCTGCGCCAACAATAAGGTCTCTTGCAGATCATTGCTGCACCCTTTACAGCAATCCAACAAACCGGACATTGACCTGAACCGGCCAAGCATCGAACATTCGCCGCGAACCTCTGAATGAAAGAAACGGGCATGAACCTCGAAAAGATCAAAGGACGATTGGCCTTCCTGCGCGAAGCGGAGAAGCTCAAAAGCGTGCTGCGCAGCGCCCATACCGCCGCCGGACGCCCGGAAAGCACCGCCGAACACAGTTGGCGCCTGTGCCTGATGGCGATTGCCTTCGAAGACGAACTGACCGGCCTCGACCTCTCCAGGATCCTCAAGCTGTGCGTCATCCATGACCTGGGCGAAGCCATCAGCGGCGACATTCCCGCCATCAACAAAGCGTCGTTCCCCGACAAGAGCGAGCAGGAAAAGAACGACCTGCTGCTGTTGACCCAGGCGCTGGACGCGCCCCTGCGGGACGACATCCTCGCGCTGTGGGACGACTACGAACACGGGCGCTCCCCCGAGGCCCAGGCGGTGAAGGCGCTGGACAAGCTGGAGACGATCCTGCAGCACACCCAGGGTGCCAACCCGCCCGACTTCAACTACGCGTTCAACCTGACCTACGGCAAGCGCTACACCGATGCCACGCCGCTGTTTCAGACCCTGCGCGCGCTGATCGACCAGGACACCAAAGAACGGATCGGTATGAACATCGCAATCCGCAAAGAACAGCCCCAGGACGCCGAAACCATCGCCCGCCTCACCGAAGCGGCGTTCCGCGACGCCGAGCATTCCAGCCACACCGAGCACTTCATCGTCGACGCCCTGCGGCGTGCCGGGCAGTTGAGCCTGTCGTTGGTGGCGGAGGAAAACGGCGTGATCGTCGGCCATGTGGCCCTGTCGCCGGTCACGGTGTCGGACGGCGCCACGGGCTGGTACGGCCTCGGGCCGATTTCCGTGTGGCCGGAGCGTCACGGCCAGGGCATCGGCGCGGCGCTGATGAAAGCGGCCCTGAATGGTCTGCGGGAAGTGGACGGCGCCGGGTGCGTGCTGCTGGGCGATCCCGGCTACTACGGCCGTTTCGGCTTCAAGCCCCATCCGGGCCTCGAACTGCCGGGGGTTCCGGCCGAGTACTTCCAGGCACTGGCGCTGGGCGGCGCGGTGCCGACAGGCGTGGTGCGCTACCACGAGGCCTTCGACGCCACCGAGTGAACGCAACCCAGGCAGCCCGGTTCCGCCGGGCTGCTACACTCTCGACGCCTTGCGCGATGTTCCGATGTGCTCCCCTGACTGTTCCCGCAGCGCTCGCCGTTCGGGTCGTCGTCCCCCCGTTTCGCCAACCGGAGGTGTCCCATGAGCAACAGTACCGAACTCTCGTCCTTCACCGGCTGGGCCGCCACCGCCGCCGGCGCGCCCCTCGAGCGCTACAGCTACGATCCCGGCCCGTTGGGCGACGAAGACGTCGAAGTGGCCGTGGAATACTGCGGCGTCTGCCACTCCGACCAGTCGCTGATCGACAACGATTGGGGCATCAGCCAATACCCGTTCATTCCCGGCCATGAGGTGGTCGGCAAGATCGTGCGCATCGGCTCCCAGGTGCGCGGCCTTCAGGTCGGCCAGCGGGTCGGCATCGGCTGGTACAAGGGCAGCTGCATGCACTGCCCGTCCTGCATGGGCGGTTCGCATAACCTGTGCAGCACCGCCCGGCCCACCATCATCGGCAGCCACGGCGGGTTCGCCGACCGCGTGCGCAGCCACTGGGCCTGGGCCCTGACGATTCCCGCAGGGCTCGACCCGGCGCTGGCCGGGCCATTGTTCTGCGCCGGTTCCACGGTGTTCAACCCGCTGGTGGAGTTCGGCGTCAAACCCACCGACCGCGTGGGCGTGGTGGGGATCGGCGGGCTGGGTCACCTGGCCTTGCGTTTCCTCAATGCCTGGGGCTGCGAGGTCACGGCGTTCACCTCCTCCTTGAGCAAGCAGGACGAAGCCAAGCGCCTGGGCGCCCACAACGTGGTGGCCTCCACCGACAGCGCCGCGCTCAAGGCCATCGCCGGCACCCTGGACTTCCTGCTGGTCACCGCCAACGCCAACCTCGACTGGTCGGCGATGCTCGCCACCTTGCGCGGCCGGGGCCGCCTGCACTTCGTCGGCATCGTGCCCAGCGCCATTCCGGTGCACGTGTTCGAACTGATTCCCCAGCAGAAGGTGCTGTCCGCCTCGCCGGTCGGCTCCCCCGCCGCCACCGCGACCATGCTGGAGTTCTGCGCCCGGCACCAGATCGTGCCGCAGGTCGAGCACTTCCCCATGAGCCGGGTCAACGAGGCCGTCGACCATTTGCGCAGCGGCAAGGCGCGGTATCGCATCGTGCTGGATGCGAGCCGGTGATCGGCAGGGCCTTCCGGTAGGGCCTGCTGCGCAGGCCAGCGGGAGCAAGCTCCCTCGCCACAGGGGCTTGGCTGAAACCAGGCAACTCCCTCACCACAGGGCGCTTGGCTGAAACCAGGCAATGCCCTCACCAAAGGGCGCTTGGCTGAAATCAAGGAGTGCCTGCTGCAGCCTTTGTGGCGAGGGAGCTTGCTCCCGCTGGGGCGCGCAGCGGCCCCAAAAATGGCGGAAGGCAGCCGGAGTCGAACCTGCCCGGGAACGGATGCCGTCCCCAACCGGGTTTGAAGCCCGGCCGCGCCACCGGGCGCGATTGCCTTCCTTTGAACTCAGTGTGCGTCGGCGTTGGCCAGCGCACTGTCGAAGCGGATTTGCCGGTGATCGCCCACCCGCCGGGTCAGGCCCAGGCGGTCGAAGTACTCAAGCACCTGAATGCTGCGCTTGCGCCCCAAGCCTAGCGCATCGCGGAACGCCGTGACCTGGATCTGCGGATTTTCTTCGGCCAGGCGCAGCAGCACCGCCGCCATCTGCCGGAGCGTGAGGTCGGTGACGAACAGGTCGCGCACCACCTGATGCATCAGCCCCAACCGCGCCAGCTTGCGCAGCAGCAGGCGCACGGCGGCATCGTCCCGGCCCGTGACCGTCGCCACGTCCCGCACCCACGGCGGATCGAATCCCGCCTGTTCGAACAGCGGTTGCAGCACCTGCCACAAGGCCTCGTCATCGGCACTCAGGCGCACCTGATGGTCCGGCAGGTGCAGCCACGGGCCGCTGGCGGTGATCGAGCCGGCGGCGCGCAATTCGTCGAGCAGGCTGAGGAAGGTCGAACGCTCCAGTTCCAAGCCGCTGAAGCGCCGCAGGCGGTCGCGGTCGGGCCCCATCTGGTCGGGCTCCAGCTCATGCAGGCGGGCGAGCTTTTCCAGCAGGGTGAACTTGAGGATGCCCCAACGCTGGGCGTTGAACAGCACCGGGCCTTGGCGGGTGTCGATCCGCCGGACGTTCTCCGGCAGCGCCCAACCGGCCTGCGGACGGTTGAACTGGCGCTCCAGCCGTTGCGCCGCCAGCCCGCTGGCGCTGTGGTCGAGCAACGCCGGCAAGGCCGCCTCCATCGCTTCGCTGCCGGCCAACGCCCGCAGTTGCGCCAGGCGCTCGGGGCTGCGCCGCTGGCGCGTAGGGGCAAACGGATCGAGCACCTGTCCGCCGCCCAGGGTGCGCTGGGCGCTGGCATCGCGCAGGATCAACCGGTCACCCTTGACCGCCTGCACCGGCGAGGCGGTCAGCAGTTGCGCGAACGTGCGCTCGCCGGGGCTCAAGCGCGCCCCTTCCAGCAGCGCCACACGGGCGATCACATCTTGCGTGCCCAGGTGCAGGTGCACCGGCTGAAAGTGCTCGAAGGCGCGGGTCTCGTCGGGCAGCAGCCGCCATTCGATGTCCAGCCGCTGGGTCGGCGCGTGCAGCCAGTCGGCCGACAGCCACTGGCCCCGGTGGATCTGCCCGAGGTCGAGACGTTCGCCGCTCAGGTTCAGGGCCACCCGCTGACCGGCGAAGGCGTGTTCGGCGGGTTGGTTCTGCGCATGCAGGCCGCGCACCCGCACCGTTTTGCCGGACGGCCCGAGCACCAGCCTGTCGCCCACCGCCACCGTCCCCGACAGCGCCGTGCCGGTGACCACGATCCCCGCCCCGGCCACGCTGAACGCCCGGTCGATGGGCAGGCGAAAACCGCCCTCAAGGCTGCGGGCCTGCACCTCGCCCTGGGCCAGCAGCAGCTGTTCACGCAGCGCCTCGACGCCTTGCCCGGTCACGCTCGACACCGCCACTATCGGCGCCTGGCTGAACGGCCCCGGCGCCAGCAGCGCCCTAACCTGCCGCCGCACCGCGTCCACCCTGGCCGGTTCGACCCGATCCACCTTGGTGATCGCCACCAATGCACGCGGGATCCCGAGCAGTTCGACGATGGCCAGGTGCTCGCGGGTCTGGGGCATCACGCCGTCGTCCGCCGCCACCACCAGCAGCACCCGATCAATGCCTTGGGCACCGGCCAGCATGTTGTGGGTGAATTTCTCGTGGCCCGGCACGTCGATGAAACCGGTCAGTCCTGCGCCCGGCGCGAGCTCCGCGTACAGGTAACCCAAATCGATGGTCATGCCCCGTTCGCGCTCCTGCGGACGGCGGTCGCCGGCCTGGCCGGTGAGCGCCTGAAGCAGCGAAGTCTTGCCGTGGTCGATGTGCCCGGCGGTGCCGACGATCATTCAGGCACCTGCAGTTGCCCGAGCTGCGCCAGCCACGTCGGTTCGTCGTCCAGTTGCCGCAGGTCCAGCCACAGGGCGTCGTCGTCGAGTCGGCCAAGCACCGGCACCGGCAAGCGGCGCAGCGCCGCTTCCAGGTTCAGCAGGCAGCGCCCGCGCAGACGCTTCGACACCTGCGGTCGGGCGCACAACGCAGCGCTGGGCAGGCGTGCCACCGGTTGGCTGCCGCTGCCGATCATGCCCAGGGCCGTTTCGGCGCTGACCTGCCAGGCAGCCCCCAACGCCTGTGCCAACGCCGGTTGCAGGCGTTCGGCCTGAGCCAGGATGTCCGCTTGCGGGCGGGTCAGCAGGCGCAGGCTCGGCAGGCGCTCGGCCAAGCGGTCCGGGTAGCGGTACAGGCCCAGCACCGCTTCCAGCGCCGCCAAGGTCAGCTTGTCGACCCGCAGCGCCCGTTTCAGCGGGTTCTTCTTGATCTTCGCGATCAGTTCCTTACGCCCGACGATGAGCCCGGCCTGGGGCCCGCCGAGCAGTTTGTCGCCGCTGAAGGTCACGATGTCCGCGCCGTCGAGCAAGGCCTGGCGCACGGTCGGCTCCGCCGGCAAACCCCAGCGGGTCAGGTCCAGCAGGCTGCCGCTGCCCAGGTCTTCGAGCAGCGGCAAGCCATGCCGGTGGGCCAGTTCCGCCAGTTCGGCGGTGGGCACCCGGGCGGTGAACCCTTCGATGCTGTAGTTGCTGGCGTGCACCCGCATGATCAGGCCGCTGCGCGGGCCGAGCGCCGCTTCGTAGTCGCGGGCGTGGGTGCGGTTGGTGGTGCCGACCTCGTGCAGGCGCACGCCGGCGCGGGCCATGATGTCGGGGATGCGGAACGCGCCGCCGATCTCGATCAGTTCGCCGCGGGAGATGATGCCTTCCTTGCGCGCGCCCAGGCTGTTGAGGGTCAGCAGCACGGCGGCGGCATTGTTGTTGACCACGGTCACGGCCTCGGCGCCGGTCAGCTCGCGGATCAGCCCTTCGATCAGGTCGTCGCGGTCGCCGCGCTTGCCGCTGGCCAGGTCGAATTCCAGGTTGAGCGGATAGCGTGCCGCGACCTGCACCGCCTCGATGGCCTCCTTGGGCAGCAAGGCGCGGCCCAGGTTGGTGTGCAGCACCGTGCCGGTCAGGTTGAACACCCGCCGCACGTGGCTGCGCCGCTGCGCCGCCAACCGCTCGGCGGCGCGCCCGGCCAGCGCTTCGGGGCCGATCTCGATGGCCGCCACCTGCCCGCTCAGGACCTCGGGGCGCAGTTCATCCAGCAATTGGCGCAGACAGGCCAGCAGCGCCTCCCGCCCGAAACGCTCGTTCAGCGGCCGGCAGGCGGGATGACGCAACAGGCTGTCGATGGAAGGCAAACGCGGGGCGACACTCACAGACATCCGGCTCTCCCGAAATCAACAGATCGTCGGGCCTGAGTGTAGACGCTGCCGTCATTCGTCTCCGGGGGCCAGCAGCAGATTCGGCGCCAGCCGTTGAAGGCCGTCCTGGGCCAGGCGCATGTCCAGCAGCAGGCTGGTCAGGTCCGCCGACAGCGCTTCGGCGTCGGGGTCGTTCTCCAGGTAGACCAGCTTCAGGTAGGTGTTGCAGCTGGGGCACACCTCCGCCCGCAGCGGCGCCCGCTCCGCCGTGTGGCGGTCGTCGGCCAGGCTCATGTATTCCAGGCCCTTGCTCTGCTCGCAGTACACGCACTTGACCCGCACCACATGCCATTCGCAGGCGCACAGCGAACACACCAGGTAACGCAGGCCGTTGTGCTTGCCGCGGTGGCGGATCACCCCGGCCATGGCCGGCGCGCCGCAGGCCGGACATTGGCTGAGGCTGTCGCCGGGGGGCAGCCGCAGGTCCGGCACGCTGAGCAGCCAGTGGCTCCACGCCGCTTGCAGGGCCGCGCCGAGAAACGGCACCAGCGCCGCCGGCACCAGCGAATACTGGCCGCTGACCAATGCCACCGCCCAAGCGCGGCGCTGGCCGGGGCTGGCCGTGCGCAAGGTGTCCACGGATTCGGCCACCGCCGCTTGTTCGGGCGCCACGTAGCGTTGCAGCAAGGCATCCAGGTAGGCCTGCCACCCGTCCTCGCGGATCAGGGTGTCGGCGGCGAACGGCGGCAAACCGTGCTGGCGGCAAGTCTCCAGCCGCTGCGCATCGGGCGCCACCGCCAGCGGCGGGTCGTCCAGCACCTGCTGCTGCACCCGGCACAGGCCGGCGATCAGGCGCAGATACGCGGCCAACGGATGCCCCTCGGCCAGATACTCCAGCCGCAAGGCCCGCAAGGTGAACAGATCGCGCGGCGGCAGATGCAGGAACGGCGGCGAACCGGCCGCCGCTTCGATTTCCCCAGGTTCCAGAATGGTCGGCAACGGTCAGCCCTTCTTGGTGATCGGCGGTTTCGGCGCAGGCTCGCCTTCCACTTCCCGGGCCCACAGCGCATGGTGCTTGCGGGCCCAGGCGCGGCTGACGCGACCATGCATCATCGCGTCCACCGAGCCCTTGATCCAGATCCCTGCATAGATGTGCACGATGATGCTCAGGATCAGCACGAACCCGGCCAGCGCGTGCAGCAGCATCGCCCAGCGGATTGTGGTGATGCCGAACCAGTGGCTGAAGTACGCCCGCCAGATCACCAGCCCCGTGAACAGCAACGCCAGCATGCACAGCAGTAAAGTCCAGAACAGCAGTTTCTGCCCGGCGTTGTACTTGCCCACCGGCGGGACCGTCTCCTCGTCGTTGACCAGCACCCGGTCGATGCGCCGCAGCCATTTCCAGTCGTTGTCGATGAAGAAGTTCGAGCGCCAGAAGCGCAACACCAGCCCCAGGAAGAACACGAACATCAGCACGCCCATGAACGGGTGCAGGATCCGCGTCCACGGCCCGCCGCCGAACAGGTTCGTCAGCCAGAACAGCGCCGGGTGGAACAGCGCCAGCCCCGACAGCCCGGCCATCAGGAACAGGATCGCCACCAGCCAGTGGTTGGTGCGCTGATTGGCGGTGTAGCGCAGGATCGGTTTGTCGCTCATGGCCTGCCCTCCCCGCGTGGGTCGAAGGTGTGCACCGCCGGATCGACGACATGCACCGAGGTGTCCGGCGGCTCCGGATGCTCATCCTCTTCCGTGCGGTTGGGCCCGACGCGCACGTAGTGGAAGAACCCGGCCAGCACCGCCAGGCCCATCGCCAGCAGGCCCAAGGGTTTGCCGATGCCTTTCCACAGGCCCACCAGCGGGCTGATCGCCGGATGGTCCGGCAGGCCGGCGTACAGCCGTGGCGTGTCGGCGTGGTGCAGCACGTACATCACGTGGGTGCCGCCGACGCCTTCGGGGTCATACAGGCCGGCCTGGTCGAAGCCGCGGCTCTTGAGGTCGACGATCCGTTCGGCGGCGTGGACCTTCATGTCCTCCTTGCTGCCGAACACGATGGCCCCGGTCGGGCAGGTCTTCACGCAGGCCGGCTCCAGGCCCACGGCCACCCGGTCCGAGCACAGGGTGCACTTGTAGGCCTTGTGGTCCTTCTGCGAGATACGCGGGATGTTGAACGGGCAACCGGTGATGCAGTAGCCGCAGCCGATGCAGTGGTCCTGATCGAAATCGACGATGCCGTTGGCGTGTTTGATGATCGCGCCGGGGCTCGGGCACGCCGCCAGGCAGCCGGGTTCGGCGCAGTGCATGCAGCCGTCCTTGCGGATCAGCCATTCGAGGTTGCCGGCGTCGGTCTCGTGCTCGGTGAAGCGCATCAGCGTCCACGAGTCGGCGGTCAGGTCCTGCGGGTTGTCGTAGGTGCCGTGGTTGTGGCCCACCTCGTCGCGCAGCTCGTTCCATTCCGAGCACGCGACCTGGCAGGCCTTGCAGCCGATGCACTTGGTGGTGTCGATCAGCTTGGCGACCTCTTGCTGACCGCGCACCGACGGCGCCGGCGTGGTGGTGGCCGAGCGGGCGATGATGTCTTGGCTGGCCATTTACAGTTTCTCCACGTTGACCAGGAACGACTTGGATTCCGGGGTCTGGGTGTTGCCGTCGCCGAGGAACGGCACCAGCGTGTTGGTCAGGTAGCCGTGCCGCGTCAGGCCGGTGAAGCCCCAGTGCAGCGGAATGCCGATCTGGTGCACCACCTGGTTGTTGACCTGCAGCGGCCGGATCCTTTTGGTGACCACCGCCACCGCCTCAATGAACCCGCGCTTGCTGCTGACCCGCACCCGGTCGCCGGCGACGATGCCCTTCTCTTTGGCCAGCACCTCGCCGATCTCCACGAACTGCTCCGGCTGGACGATCGCGTTCAAGCGGCAATGCTTGCTCCAGAAGTGGAAATGCTCGGTCAGCCGGTAGCTGGTGGCGGCGTACGGGAAGTCCTTGGCCACGCCGAGGCTGTCCCACACCGAATCGAAGATCCGCGCCGCCGGGTTGCTGGTGGCGTTCTTGTTCTGCGGGTGCAGCGGGTTGATGCCGATCGGCGTCTCGAACGGCTCGTAGTGCTCGGGGAACGGCCCTTCGTTCATCTTGTCGACGGCGAAGAACCGCGCCACGCCCTCGGGGTTCATGATGAACGGGTTCATCCCCGCTTCCGGCGGCACGTCGGCCTTGTAGTCCGGCACGTCGGTGCCGCCCCAGGCCTTGCCGTTCCACCACACCAGGCGTTTCTTCGGATCCCACGGCTTGCCTTGCGGGTCGGCCGAGGCGCGGTTGTAGAGGATCCGCCGGTTGGCCGGCCACGCCCACGCCCAGCCCTGATGCTGGTGCATGCCGTAAGGGTCGTTGTTGTCGCGCCGGGCCATCTGGTTGCCGGCCTCGGTCCAGCTGCCGCAGAAGATCCAGCAGCCGGACGCGGTGCTGCCGTCGTCCTTGAGCTGGGCGAAGGCCGCCAGTTGCGCGTTGGCCTTGACCGCCAGGCCGCTGGCGTCGGTGAAGTCGGTGGTGGCGTAGCCGTTGACCTCCTTGGCGATTTCCTCCGGCGACGGCTCGTCGGCGATCTTGTACGGCCACGACAGCTTCAGGATCGGCTCGGCCCAGGCGCCGCCCTCGGCCTGATAGCGCTCGCGCAGGCGCAGGAACAGCCCGCTCATGATCTGCACGTCGGTGCGCGCCTCGCCCGGCCCGTCGGCGCCCTTCCAGTGCCATTGCAGCCAGCGGCTGCTGTTGACCAGCGAACCGTCCTCCTCGGCGAAGCACGTGGTGGGCAGGCGGATGACCTCGGTCTGGATGTCGGCGGTCTTCACGTCGTTGTAGGGGCCGGCGTTCTCCCAGAACTGCGAGGTCTCGGTGGCCAGCGGATCCATCACCACCAGCCACTTGAGCCGGGCCAGCGCCTTCATCACCCGGTTCTTGTCGGGCAACGCGGCGATCGGGTTGAAGCCCTGGCACATGTAGCCGTTGACCTTGCCCTGGCCCATCAGGTCGAAGACCTTGAGGATGTCGTAGTTGGGGATGTCGAGCTTGGGCAGGTAGCTGTAGCCCCACTGGTTGTCGGCGGTGGCGTTGGCGCCGTACCAGGCCTTCATCAGGCTGACGTGGAACTTGCTGTAGTTCTGCCAGTAGGACAACTGCCCCGGCCGCAGCGGTTTCTGCGTGCGTTTGGCGATGAAGGCGTCGTAGTCCTGCTCGGCGTCCAGCGGCAGGGTCAGGTAGCCCGGCAGCGAGTTGGACAGCAGGCCCAGGTCGGTCAGGCCCTGGATGTTGGAGTGCCCGCGCAAGGCGTTGACCCCGCCGCCCGGCATGCCGACGTTGCCCAGCAGCAGTTGCACCATCGCCGCGCTGCGGATGATCTGAGAACCGATGGAGTGCTGTGTCCAGCCCAACGCGTACAGGATGGTCATGGTCTTGCCCGGTTGCGAGCAGGTGGCGATCTCCTCCCAGATCTTCTTCATGGCCTCGACCGGCATGCCGCAGATCTGGCTGGCCAGGTCGATGGTGTACCGGCTGTAGTGGCCCTTCATCAATTGATAGACGCAGCGCGGGTTCTGCAGGGTCGGGTCGACCTTGGCGAAACCGTCCTCGCCCAACTCGTAACCCCAGGTGGACTTGTCGGTGTAGCTGCGCTTGGCCGCGTCGTAGCCGGTGAACAGGCCGTCCTCGAAGCCGAAGCCGGCCTTCACGATGAAGGACAGGTCGGTGTAGTTGCGCACGTATTCGTGCTGGATCTTGTCCTCGGTCAGCAGGTAATTGATCAGCCCGCCCATGAACGCGATGTCGGTCCCGGTGCGGATCGGCGCGTAGTAGTCGGCCACCGACGCGGTGCGGGTGAACCTCGGGTCGACCACGATCAGCCGGGCAGCGTTGTGCGCCTTGGCTTCGGTCACCCATTTGAAGCCGCACGGATGCGCTTCGGCGGAGTTGCCGCCCATCACCAGGATCAGGTTCGCGTTGGCGATGTCGGTCCAAGTGTTGGTCATGGCTCCACGGCCATACGTCGGGGCAAGACTTGCCACCGTCGGGCCGTGTCAGACACGCGCTTGGTTGTCGAACCCCAGCATGCCGAGGCTGCGCACCACCTTATGGGTGATGTAGCCCGCTTCGTTGGACGCCGCCGACGCCGCGAGGAACCCGGTGGTGAGCCAACGGTTCACCGTCTGGCCCTGGGCGTTGCGCTCGGTGAAGTGGGCGTCGCGGTCGGCCTTCATCAGGTCGGCGATGCGGTCCAGCGCCTCGTCCCAGGAGATCCGCGTCCACTCGTTGGAGCCCGGCTTGCGCACCTGCGGGTATTGCAGGCGGCCCGGGCTGTGGATGAAGTCCAGCAGGCCGGCGCCTTTGGGGCACAGGGTGCCGCGGTTGACCGGGTGGTCGGCGTCGCCCTCGATGTGGATGATGTTCTGCGCCACGTTCTTGCCGGCGTCGCCCTGGCTGTACATGATCAGCCCGCACCCGACCGAGCAGTACGGGCAGGTGTTGCGGGTCTCATGGGTATGGGCGAGCTTGAAGTGGCGCACCTGCTCGGCGAAGGCCGGCGTCGGGGCCATGCCCAACGCGCCCAGGCTAGAGCCTGCAAGGCCGATGCCGGCGACCTTGAAGAACTGACGACGGCTGAGATCCATCGTGCACTCCTGATCAGGTGGAACCCGGTACGTTGCCGGGCTGTTCTGGACAATCACGGTTGCGGCAGACGCGCTGCCGATCCTTTCACTCTAGCCAACGAACCGACGGCCGGCGCACCAACCGACCGTCGGTGGCATACGGTCGTCCGCCGATGCCCTTGGGAGAGCAACTGCCCTGCCCTGGGCCTGGGGTGTCCGGACTGACGCCATCGCCAGCAGTCTGGCTCCCACAGGGGAATGTGTGTGCAACCCGGAGCACGCGGGCATTCGCCGATACCACTGTGGGAGCAACTGCCCTGCCCTGGGCCTGTGGTGTCCGGACTGACGTCATCGCCAGCAGGCTGGCTCCCACAGGGGAATGTGTGTGCAACCCGAAGCACGCGCTCATTCGCCGATACCACTGTGGGAGCAACTGTCTTGCCCTGGGCCTGTGGTGTCCGGGCTGACGCCATCGCCAGCAGGCTGGCTCCCACAGGGGAATGTGTGTGCAACCCGGAGCACGCGCTCATTCGCCGATACCCTTGGAGGAGCAACTGTCTTGCCCTGGGCCTGTGGTGTCCGGGCTGACGCCATCGCCAGCA